>JAAXQF010000220.1 GCA_012974435.1 Desulfuromonadales bacterium
ACCCTCCCCTGCCCCTTTAACAGGATAATGCTGTGTCACCAGCGGCTTAACGCCTTCGGCCGTTACCCTCATATGAACATGCGGGCGGCGACTGCCGAACTCGGTTGCAGCATTGCTTGTAAAATAGTAAGTGCCGTTCTTGGCGCTAAAGAGAGTGGCCCACCATTCATCTCCGTACCGACCTTCCGGTCCAGTCATCCAGAGTTCTACTGTGGCCGCTGGTACCGGGCTGCAATCCACTGCCGACTTGACCGTGCCAAACAACAGGTAGCCCGTACCGACGCTGTGACGATACGGCGCTCCAGGCTTATAGAAGGGGCCCATTTCATCTTCTACAGTCGGTGCGCATGCTAAGGGTTGTTCTGCAGCAGACAAAGGCGTAGAGCATAGAGTGAAGACGGAAATGAGGAGGAGGATGGGGATTCTTATGAAGCGTTGTTCAAAGGAGATCATCGGTTTTTGCCGCCATGATGAAGTCATTGGCATGTAACCCGGCGATCTTGTGCGTCCACCAGGTCACGGTCACCTTACCCCACTCGGTCAGTATGGCAGGATGGTGATTTTCTTCTTCGGCGATGGCTCCGACCCGGGTGGTGAACTTTAGCGCCTGTGCAAAGGTTTTAAAGCTATAGACTTTTTGTAAATGATTAACACCGGCAACATCAAGAATTTGCCAACCAACGAGTTGGGACATATACTCGGCAATCTCTTGCCGGGTTGCCAATGGGGCACCTACCCTGCAGACTTCACATGCTTTGTAAGCTAAAGAAGCCATCACTACTCCCAATGATCACCACGGCGTCGTTGCAGTTCAATATCGAGTGATTCGACTCGGCCCCGATCGCTGACAAACGAACTAAGCAGCAAGCTGACCAGGCTGATGATCAGCGAACCAAACAGAGCTGAACCGAATCCGTCCACCACAAGACCGCCGATAACGCCCGAAGTCATCAGCAGCAACACGGCATTAATCACAAAAGTGAAGAGGCCCAAGGATAAAACATTAATTGGCAGAGTCAGGATGAGAAGAATCGGTCTGAAAAACGCATTCAGAATCCCCAGCACCAGAGCGGCAATGAGCGCGGAACCGAAACCGTTGACATGAATTCCGGAGAACAGGTAGGCGGCTGTCATAATGGCAAAAGTGAGAATAAGCCATCTAAGCAAAAGACCTCTCATTTGTTAATCTCCTCAGCTTATTATAACGCTTAAAACGGGAGGCACAATTTGTGTGGCCCGTTTTCTTGTCCTTAATCTTCCTATACCCCACGCTTTCTGGTTATGAGCCCGAATAGCGGAGAGGCCAGATAACCCATGGCTGGGACAAAGGAGAGGATGAGGGGCACGGTGTAGTGATCACGATGGACGCCCAAGGCCAAAAGGAAGAGAAACGCGCCAAGGAAAAGCACCCGCACGACTTTAGGGATTTTCGGTAGGATGGAGCGACCGAAGTGGGCATAAGGCACCCGGGAGACCATCAGCAAGGCGGTTACTGTAATAATGATCCCGCTGGTCGCATCATTGGCAATTAATACACACGTAGTGCCCACCACCAGCGCGGCGCCGGGTGACGGTAATCCTGAGAAGGTGGTCACTCCACCGAGGATGCCTTCTTTCCTCTTCTCAACGACAAAGCGAATCAGGCGATACACCGTGGCGGCAACGTACACGCACCCAAGCGCTATTCCGACCCACATGTGGTTAAACGATGCGGCGGCGATCAGCCCGGTGGTGAGCCCGAAGCTGGTGCCGTCGGCGACATCGTCGAATATCTCCCCTTTGGGGGTGGAACCCCACCGCTCTGCGGCACGGCCGTCGAAGAGGTCAAGAAACTGTCCCAGGAACACCAGGCCAAGAGCGTAGACCAAGGGATGGCCGGCGAGCACCACCCAACAACCCGCGAGGCCGCAGAGCAAATTCATGATGCTCAGGATATTGGCATACCAGTAATTAGGAACAAGCTTGAAGGTCGTAGAGCAAAAAGCAAGGCCCGTGCAAATACCTAAAAGAGGTAGAATCGTGCGACCGAGGAACGGCAACGGCCCGTAGATCAAAACGAGGCCTACGACGATCAGGAGCACGACCACGAGGAACGTTTTGGCTTTACCGAACAGGTTCGCCGCCTTAACCTTTGTGAAGCGCCTGGAAACCTGACCGATGATATCGAAAACCAGAAACAGGATCACCAGCACTGGGTCCAGCCAGCCTTGCCAGGCCAGGTAAACCAGCATGGGAGAGTACATCAGTTTATCGGAGAAGGGGTCTATCGACTCCCCCTCTTCGGTATGCAGATCGCACCTGCGGGCGATTTCGCCATCGGTGATATCGGTAATCATCCAGAAGGTGAAGAAGAGGAAACAAAGCCGAGGATAGCCCATATACAGGAACCACACGGAGAGAAACCCCATGGGGTATCGAGCCCGGCTGATGGCATTGGGATGGAGCCAGGAGTGGCTGCGGACCCATGCAATCTGTTGGGGGGTACGGAGAAAACGGACCACAGCGAAGCGCTCCAGGCCCAGTATCAGCAGAACAGGAATCGCGATCTCAATAAGGATTGAATTGTAGGGGATCATGTATTCTCGGAGAAATTGTTAAGTTGAGGTTGTTGAATCATTACCTGTTGCCAATATACGAACATCATACACGACAATCTGGAGTTGGGAGAGGATATTTTAGAGCTTCGTTGCAGCTTTTCTCAGCACCCACACCTTCCCTATTCCATTATTGCTCACTGCCAAGATCGGGGCGCATACCATTGACAACTTTACAGATGTTTCCCCTGGAACCTTCATTGATACCAGAGAAGGTTACATTTTGGCGCTGCGTTATCTTCCGAACAAGAGGCCAGCAAGCACATAAACCCCAGGACAATGGTCCTAACCAGGATATTTGAACCCATTCTTTAATCTCTCTTACTTAGTCATTTTATTCGTGGAACGCGAACGCAGAAACATCTAAAGGCACTACCGCAACATCTGCACCTGTGTATAGGCCAAAAAACCAGCGAGAATGATTACGGCGATAAAGATGATAAACATAACCTGCTTTGACATTTTCTCTCCTTATCCAAGAATTGGAATTGAGGAAACACCATATTGGTGCCCCCTCCCTTGTTTCTACTCTCGTCTTTACACTAAATAATAAACAGGACTTCAATCAAAGGATTGAAGCTCTTTGCTTTTAACGATATAAACGAGGGGCAATAATTCTTTGCCTTTTTTAAGGACCCGGGATGAAAGACCTCTTTTTTGCTGCAGACCTTTTGACAGTGTTCCGACACGACACGCATTACGGTGACTATAAGAACATATCCGTCGCATTGCGTAAAGTTGGCTTAGCAGCCGTCGAACGCACCGATAATATCGAACAAATGTTTCACGCATTGGTTGTTCATATCATGGACCAACGCGGTGAATCAGAACCATTCCTCGCAGGAACATTCATTTACCCAGAAGCTGTCATTCAGTTGCTCAAAGAACATGGCTTGCCGGCCCCTGCCACACTGCAGCCCGCGAGTACAACGAAAAACAACAGCAAAGAGTCGATCGATCAGGCCCAGTTCGAACAATACTTCGATATTGTCTGCCGCAACTGCGGAACGGTCACCGACCCTCTCGCCACATCCTATCGCACCCCGCTAGGGCGATTAATCTTTCGCACCTTCCTGGATACGCGGCTAACCCTGGGCATCAACGCCACTGGAAGGTATGTACTCGAACACCTCACGGATTTTGATACCGAAAAGATCGTCACTTCTGTCAACGAAGACTCGGTGACCTGGCTAACCGATGGGTCAAAAGAGAAATTAACATCGGTTCAAACAATTGCGAAGTTCGTTTTAAATTTCAATCGCGAACTTGAAACCCTCTTGTGATCGCCTTCCGGATCCCTGCGATGCATTTATCATAGCAACCCTTTCCCCGGATCATATCGTTTGTCTGCCGGGTGGCGCCATCTAAGCTGAAGCTAAAATAGTCCACATCGTCGGGAGTGACCTTTGAAAGGATATCATTAAACAGATATCCGTTTGTATCGATGGTAATGGAGTTGTAGCCGAGTACTTTTGCTTTTTTTACGGCAAGTGAAAGGGCCGGATGCATTGTTGGCTCTCCGCCCAGAAAGATGACGTTTGCCTCCTTGCTCTTTTTGGCAAACACCTCGAGCCATGCTTCTAAGGTTTCTGGAGGAAGAGGCTTTTCTCCGTGCTGCTCCGGGTTGATATAACAGTGCCGGCACTTGAGATTGCAATTTGTCAGAATATGAAAGAAAATATTTGTGGCATCTTTAGAAAAGGCAACGGTTTTTTTCATCCGGCCTAGCGTCCTTTGAGTTCCTTTTTTAACTTGATCAGTTCGTCGTTTGTTAAACGCAACCTATATGAAGCGAATTCTGCAAACATTCTGTATAATAA
>JAAXQF010000384.1 GCA_012974435.1 Desulfuromonadales bacterium
CACGCGATTAACATCACCGGCAACCAGTTGCAGCAATGCGTTGCCATAAGTCGTACCACTCTGGTTAGTCAAGGTGACCCAGCCGGAAAGATCCAGTGCAGTATCCTCAGCATTCAGTTCAGCAACATAATCCGCACGCCAACCCAGACCGCTGGTCAGGTAGCTGAGTTCCAGTGTCTGCTGACCGGCCTGTTCATTATCAAGCGTCACCACCAGGGTTGGACGATCACGCAGGTTTTTCGGCACATCAGGAAAAACCAGTCGACCAGGGGCTCCCGTCTCGATACGATCACCAACCTGTAGAACTACGCCACTACTTGCAGAGAGAACACGGGCCGTTTCAAAAATATCCTTCCCCGTCTCGGGATGCGTACGAACCAGTTGCACATCTTTACCGACATATTTTTCCAGCAGCTTCCCCGGCGTCAACAGGTCGAAATCAAAGTTCTGCTCCAGAATCGTCAAGCCACCGGGGCGCGTCAGACTACTCAACAGAGCCGTCTCCGGCCGAATACGGGCACTGACTTCACGTAGAGCCAGGTCAACCGTTCCTGCCGGCAGATCAACTTGACGTTGATCACGAACCAACGCCAGATTTTCGTTGTAAATGGTGACCGCCACTTCCTTCTGGTCAGCCATGGTGCTGACAATTTCATCGGCAAAAACGGGAATGGAAACCAAGAAAAACAGGGTGACGCCCACCAGAACAGGCAAGGACCATTTCGACATGAGTGACCTCCAGAAAAAATGACTTTAGTGACGATTCAACACGGAGACGCGGAGGCGCAGAAACCTCTGTTCAGGTGATATTCTCCGAACCTCAGCGTCTCCGCGTTAAAGCCGATTTTGATTTATAACGGTTAACAGGTTTTGATCTAATTGCCAGTAACAAAAATCAAGCAGGTTCAAGTCCAGCAAATTTAACAAGGAGCTTCTTCGGACCAATGCGGTGGAAATAAACCGTGACCTTCTGTTTATCGCCCTCCCCCTCGATGCGACGAACGGCACCGACACCGAATTTGCTGTGTCGAACCTGCAAGCCGATACACAGGCCCTCTTCGGCATCAGGTACGATACGAACTTCATTGTCATCGATAAAAGGGTCTTCATCGGGCAGATCAGGTTCGGCCCGGTCAAAGAGGGCGGCCAGATTGTGATTGGCGGTTTTCTTTAGGCCACTTGAAGCAGGCTGAGCGAGCAAGGTTGAGGGAATTTCTGACAGGAAACGACTAGGGGGATTGAACTGGTAATCACCAAAGATCCGTCGGCGACGGGCATGGGTCAGGTAGAGCTTCTCCATGGCGCGGGTCATGCCGACATAGCAGAGGCGGCGCTCTTCTTCGAGTTCTTCCGGGCCATTGGCGGAACGGCTATGGGGGAAGAGATTCTCTTCCATGCCAACCATGAAGACTAGCGAGAATTCAAGACCTTTGGCGGCATGCAAGGTCATCAAGGTCACCCGATCGAGACTCTGATCATAAGAATCGAGATCGGTGATCAAAGCGACCTGTTCCAGGTAATCCTGCAAGGTGCCTTCCTTGGCGAAGTGTTCTTCCATACCCGCCAGAAGTTGCTGCAGGTTATCCATACGGCTACGCGCTTCTTCAGTTTTCTCCGTGCGTAACTGCGGACCATAACCCGTCTCTTCGATCAATTCAGCGGTGAGCTGCGGATAGGGGGTTTCGATGGCACGTTGTTTAAAGTCGTCGATCAGGACAACAAATGCTTTGACCTTGGTTGCGGCCGCACCTTTTAAAGCACCGCGCTCCAGAGCCTTTTTACAGGCCGGCAAAAAGCCTCCGGCTTCTGTTTCAAAGGGAGCAATCTTGTTGACGGTGACACCACCGATGCCACGTGCGGGAACATTAATGATACGCCGGGCCGAGACCGAGTCCGCCGGGTTACTGATAATCCTCAGGTAGGCGAGGATATCCTTGATCTCCATGCGCGAGTAGAACTTCACGCCACCGAACATCACGTAAGGAATCCGCTCATTGCGCAACGACTCCTCGATCACCCGCGACTGAGCGTTGGTGCGATAGAATACAGCGATGTCTCGCAGGCGTCGGCCGTTGCGCTTGAGTCGCTTGATTTCACTGGCCAGGTAACGCCCTTCTTCGAGGTCGTCAGGCAGGGTTTCGAGGGTCACTCCCTCTCCGACATCATTCTCGGTCCAGAGCTTCTTGATCTTGCGGCCGGTGTTATTGGAGACTACTGCATCAGCGGCATCAAGAATCGTCTTGGTTGAACGGTAATTCTGTTCGAGGCGGATTGTTTCGCAACCGGGATAATCGCGTTCAAAGCCGAGAATGTTGCCGACTTCGGCGCCACGCCAGCGATAGATCGACTGATCATCGTCACCGACCACGCAGAGGTTGCCGTGCCCGGAGGCGAGCAGATGGATCAAGCGATACTGGACCTGGTTGGTGTCCTGGAATTCGTCAACGAGAATATAGTGGAAACGCTGGCGATACTTCTCCAGCACATCGGGATGATCTTCAAAGAGCCGGACCACCTGCATCAACAGATCACCAAAGTCGAGAGCATTGGACTGCTTCAGGCGCTCCTGGTAAAGAGCGTAGATGCGAGTGATTTGCTCCGCCTGGTAATCACCGTCATCAAGCTGGTCCGGCCAGATGCCACGATTTTTGGCCCGGTCGATCGCGCCAGCCACCGCCCGCGGCTTGAGGGCCTTATCGTCGATACCGAGTTCCTGCAGAAGGGTTTTGAGCAGCCGTTCCTGATCCTGATCATCGTAGATCGTGAAATTGCGGTTGAAACCGAGAGCCTCGATTTCCTGACGCAGAATCCGCACACAGGTCGCATGAAAGGTGCTGACCCAGAGCCCCTTGGGATCACCGAGCAGCTCTTCGAGACGCTCCCTCATCTCCCCTGCGGCCTTGTTGGTAAAGGTCACGGCGAGGATCTGCCAGGGGTCAACCTTGTATTGTGTGATCAGCCAGGCAATCCGATGCGTAAGCGCACGGGTTTTGCCGGAGCCGGCGCCTGCCAGTAACAGCAGCGGGCCGGTGTCATGCTTGACCGCCAGCTGCTGCATCGGGTTGAGTTGGGTGAGGAGGTCCGTCACTTTGGCACCTTACTGTTCTTCAAGAGTCCGGGTCATCAGAGCCCGGTTGTACGCGGCGACAATGTCGCGGCGGGAGATAATACCAATCAGCTTGCGGTGAGAGTCGCGATCGACCACCGGCACCTGTTCGATGTTGCGGTAACCGATCTTGCGCATGGTCTGATCAAGATCCTCATCGGCATGGGCCGTGATCACCTTGGTCGTTGCCAGCTCCTTGACCACCACCAGGTCCATCAGGTCACGCTCAAAGACCACGCCCATAAAATCCTGTACCGAGATGATCCCAGCCAGCTCTCCCTGGGCATTCACCAGAGGGAAATTGGTATGGTGGGTCTGCTCTATAAAGCTGGCAAACTGGCCGAGAGTCATATGCTCAGGGATGGTCTCCACATCACGAACCATGACGTCGCCAACCTGCAGCGATTTCATAATGTTGCGTTCTTTGCCCGCCTCAAGATCGATGCCGAGCCGAGAGAGTTCGACGGTTTCCAGGCTGTCCTTTTTGAAATGCCTGGCAATCGAGGTGCCGATCACGCACGTCAACATGATCGGTACGATAACTTCGTAGCTGTCGGTGATCTCAAACAGGAGGAAGATCGCCGTCATCGGTGCGTGGGTCGCTGCCGAAAGGAAAGCTCCCATACCGACCAGTGCGTAGGCTCCAGGGGCAATCGAAGCATATGGGAAAATTCTACCGGCGATGTGGCCGAAAGCACCACCGGCGACTGCGCCGAGGTAGAGGCAGGGAGCGAAAAGCCCGCCGGGCAGGCCGGATCCGAGTGTAATGGATGTTGCAACCGCCTTGACCAACACCAGCGCAGCGAGGAGATACCAGGTCTCGTTGCCGAGCAGAACCGACTTCATGAACTCATAGCCGTTACCGAAGACCTGGGGGAAGACAATACCGATCACGCCAACGAGCAGTCCGCCGAGCAAAGGCTTAGCCAACTTCGGCATTTTCAGGGCGGTAAAGTAATCCTTGATGCGAAAATGGGTGTCGATAAAAAGGGTTGCCAGAACACCGATCAACAGACCGAGCAGCAAGTAGAGCAGCAGCTCCCAGTAACTGTTGACCAGGTAAACGGGGGCATAAAGTTCCGGGACATTGCCAAGCAGAGCACGGGAAACAACTGTTGCCATGCCGCTGGCGATAACAATCGAGGTGAAACTGGAGAGTTCAAAAGAAGAGAGCAGAACGATTTCCTGGGCGAAGAAGACCCCGGCGATCGGCGCATTAAAAGTGGCCGCAACACCGGCCGCTGCACCGCAGGCCACCAGGACCTTGAGACGATCGCCGCTCATTTTGAAGA
>JAAXQF010000505.1 GCA_012974435.1 Desulfuromonadales bacterium
AGTGATCGCTGCTGTCAGGGTCGTCTTGCCGTGGTCAACGTGACCGATCGTCCCGATGTTGACATGCGGCTTAGTCCGCTCAAACTTGGCTTTTGCCATGATCCTATCTCCTTATATTCTTTGTGCTAAATATTCGTTTTGCTAAAAATTGATTTAAAATCAACCCTTGGTTTTACTGATAATTTCTTCAGCAATCGCCTTGGGAACCTGAGCATAATGATCGAAAGTCATGGTGTATGTCGCACGGCCCTGAGTCGAACTCCGCAGATCGGTCGAGTAGCCGAACATGCTGGACAGAGGGACATGAGCATTAACAACCTGTGCCCCACCACGTGTTTCCATGCCAGAGACACGGCCACGGCGGCTACTCAAGTCGCCCATAACTTCGCCGAGGTATTCCTCGGGGGCAACAACCTCGACAGCCATAATCGGCTCAAGAAGAACGGGCTTGGCTTTGGCAGCACCTTCCTTGAGGCCCATAGAGCCGGCAATTGTGAAGGCCATCTCATTTGAGTCAACATCATGGTAGGAGCCGTCGTAACAGGTAACGCTCAGGTCAACCAACGGGAAGCCCGCAAGGATGCCGTTTTTAGCTGCCTTCTCAGCACCATTGCCAACCGAAGAAATGTACTCTTTGGGAATAACACCGCCCTTGATTGCATCGACATACACGAAGCCACTACCAGGCTCACCGGGCTCAAGACGCAACCAACAGTCGCCGTATTGACCACGACCGCCGGACTGACGAACGAATTTACCCTGTACTTCAACGGTCTTGGTGATCGACTCGCGATAGGCAACCTGAGGAGCGCCGATATTAGCTTCAACCTTGAACTCACGCTTCATACGGTCGACGATGATCTCTAGATGCAACTCGCCCATGCCGGAGATGATGACCTGACCAGTCTCCTGGTCAGTCTTAACGCGCAAAGAAGGGTCTTCCTGAACTAACTTTCCGAGAGCAGTACCCATCTTTTCCTGGTCGCTCTTGGTCTTAGGCTCAATCGCGATATGGATAACTGGCTCTGGAAATTCCATTGACTCAAGAATACAAGGAGTCTTGGGATCACAGAGAGTATCGCCAGTTGTGGTATATTTCAAACCAACAGCGGCAGCGATATCTCCTGCGTAAACTGCTTTGATCTCCTCACGCTTATTTGCATGCATCTTCAAGATGCGACCGAAGCGCTCCTTCTTGCCCTTGGTAGCATTTATGATATGGGCACCAGCTTCAGCAACACCCGAATAAACGCGGAAGAAGGTCAACTGCCCAACGAAAGGGTCAGTCATTACCTTAAAGGCCAAGGCTGCAAAGGGCGCACTGTCATCAGCAGAGCGAGTTACTTCAGCACCGGTATGAGGATCGACACCAGGCATAGGCTTAACATCAAGAGGAGAAGGCATGTAGTCAATGACAGCATCAAGCAGAGTCTGAACACCCTTGTTCTTAAAGGCTGTACCGCACAAAACGGGATTGATCTGCAATGCCATGGTCGCATTACGAATTCCAGACTTAATCTCTTCAATGGTGAGCTCTTCACCAGCTAGATACTTCACCATCAACACTTCATCAATGGAACTGATCTCTTCAAGCATAACTTCGCGAGCAGTTTCGGCATCATCCAGCAGTTCCGCCGGAATCTCCATAACTTCGTAGTTGGCACCCATCGCCTCGTTTTCCCAGATAATCGCTTTCATCTGAACGAGATCAATAACGCCGCGGAAGAGGTCTTCTGCACCAATAGGCAACTGAATCGGAATAGGATTTGCGCCAAGACGGTCGCGTATCATCTCTACGCCACGGCTAAAGTCGGCGCCGACACGGTCCATCTTATTAATAAAGGCCATACGGGGGACGCCATACTTGTCAGCCTGACGCCAGACTGTTTCAGACTGAGGCTCAACGCCTCCAACTGAACAGAAAACGGCAACTGAGCCGTCCAGGACCTTCAATGAACGCTCTACTTCAATGGTAAAATCTACGTGACCAGGGGTATCTATAATATTGACTCGGTGTTCATTCCAGAAGCAAGTAGTTGCAGCCGACGTGATAGTAATACCACGCTCCTGCTCCTGCTCCATCCAATCCATGGTGGCAGCGCCATCATGAACTTCACCGATTTTGTGGGAAACGCCAGTGTAGTAAAGAATACGCTCGGTAGTTGTAGTTTTACCAGCATCAATGTGAGCCATGATGCCGATATTACGTGTTTTTTCAAGTGATACTATGCGAGCCACAGCAGTAAATCCTCCGCCTACCAGCGATAATGAGCGAAGGCTTTATTAGCTTCGGCCATACGATGAGTGTCTTCACGTTTCTTAACCGTGGCACCACGGTTCCCAGCTGCATCCATAAACTCTGCAGCAAGGCGCTCCTCCATGGTTTTTTCACCACGGCTGCGGGCAAACCCAACAATCCAACGGATTGCCAAGGCATTGCGACGCTCGGAACGAACTTCAACCGGAACCTGGTAAGTCGAACCACCAACGCGGCGAGACTTGACCTCAACAACCGGACGAACGTTTTCAATAGCTTTCTTGAAAACCTCTACCGGCTCATCACCAGTACGCTCTTTGATCAGGTCGAAAGCACCGTAAACAATACTTTCAGCGGTACTCTTCTTACCACCAATCATCAAAGCGTTGACGAACTTGGCTACCAGTCGGTCGTGAAACTTTGGATCAGGCAGGATAACCCGCTTAGCTACTTCTCTTCTTCTCGGCATAACGTCCTCTTCGTGTCTCTAATTACTTGGGCCGCTTGGCACCGTACTTGGAACGCGACTTCTTACGATCCTTAACACCGGCAAGGTCTAGAGCTCCACGGACGATCGTATAACGAACGCCTGGAAGGTCTTTTACTCGGCCACCACGTACCAGAACAACTGAGTGCTCCTGAAGGTTATGGCCTACACCAGGGATGTAGGAGGTAACAACCATTCCGTTAGTCAGGCGCACACGAGCAACCTTACGAAGCGCTGAGTTAGGCTTCTTTGGAGTCGTAGTGTACACACGAGTACAGACACCACGCTTCTGAGGGTTACCCTTCAGCGCAGGCGTTGTTGACTTATCTTGCTTTTTCTCACGACCTATACGGATCAATTGATTGATCGTCGGCATAGAATCACTCCCGAATTTTGCGTATTCAAAGCGTTAAAAGAACAGATTTTCTCAGAGGAGAAAACCCGCTGAATCTAACAAAGCGGGCCTCCCCTGTCAAGCATTTTTAAAGCAATCTACTATTTTTTATTGCGAGCCGAAAAAGCTAATCGATATCAGTATCTTCGACTTCTTCAGCGGGTGCTTCAACGACCATCTCTGCGAGTTCCGCTTCATAATTCTCTGCGTCCTCGTCGATTTCCTCAACAACAGGAAGCCGCTCTTCCGGTTCCTCAATCAGGAGGTTTGCACTGCGGTATTTAATAACGCCAGTGCCGGCCGGAATCAGTCGGCCCATGATGACGTTCTCTTTCAGGCCACGCAGGTAATCGACCTTACCTTCAATCGAAGCCTGGGTGAGGACCTTGGTCGTCTCCTGGAAGGACGCTGCCGATATAAACGACTCTGTCGACAGGGAAGCCTTGGTAATACCGAGCATGAGCGGTTCACCGACGGCAGGCTGCCCGCCCTCAGCAAGCACCTTCTGGTTTTCGACATCGAACTGCCAACGCTCCACCGAATCATCGGCCAGGAAGCGTGTGTTACCAACAGACTTGATCTTGACGCGACGCAGCATCTGACGAACGATAACCTCAATATGCTTGTCGTTGATCTTGACGCCCTGCAGACGATAAACTTCCTGGACCTCATCAACCAGGTACTTGGCCAATTCTTTCTCGCCAAGGACCCGCAAGATATCGTGTGGGTTACTTGAGCCGTCCATCAGGGACTCACCTGCACGCACGAAGTCTCCTTCATGTACGCTGATATGCTTGCCTTTTGGAATCAGGTACTCTTTAGGCTCACCAATCTCCGGAGTCACCACTACCTTGCGCTTACCCTTGGAATCCTTGCCGAAGGCAACGACGCCGTCAATCTCGGTAATCACGGCGAACTCTTTTGGCTTACGCGCCTCGAAGAGTTCAGCAACACGCGGCAGACCACCGGTGATGTCCTTGGTCTTGGTGGTTTCGCGAGGGATATTGGCGAGAATGTCGCCGGCCATAACCTCAGCGTCTTCTTGAATCAGGATATTAGCGCCAACCGGCATCATACAACGCTGCGCGGTTTTGTTGCTCTCGTCTTTGATCGAGACGCGAGGACGCTTGTCAGCAGACTTGGTTTCGATAACAACCTTACGGGAAAGACCCGTAACATCATCAACCTGCTCCTCGACAGTAAGACCTTCAACCATGTCACCGAAGCGAACCTTACCGGCAGCTTCCGAAAGAATCGGCATGGTGAAGGGGTCCCATTCAGAAACAACCAACCCTTTGGTTACAGCATCACCCTCACCGATCATCAAGCGAGCACCGTAAACGACACCGTAACGCTCACGTTCACGGCCAGTCTCATCGACCACAGCAACCTCAGCATTACGGTTCATAACTACGAGGCGACCTTCGCTATTCGTGGCTGTC
Source organism: Desulfuromonadales bacterium (assembly GCA_012974435.1). GTDB lineage: Bacteria > Desulfobacterota > Desulfuromonadia > Desulfuromonadales > BM103 > M0040. Next base: position 4,581 of record JAAXQF010000505.1, read on the forward strand.
GTCAAGTTGATAAACTTGAGTGTACCTTCTGTACGCGCCTCAAGTGCAGTCTGCTCTGCCTGACGTGATGCAGTACCACCGATATGGAAGGTACGCATAGTCAACTGGGTACCCGGCTCACCGATCGACTGGGCAGCGATAACACCGACAGCTTCGCCGAGGTTGACGACATGGCCACGAGCCAGGTCACGCCCATAACAGGAAGCACAGATGCCACGACGACTCTGACAGGTAAGGACCGAACGAATCTTGATCTTCTCTATGCCGGCATCTTCAATCTTCTGGACCAAGGCCTCATCAATGGGCTGGTTGTCCTCGACAAGCACTTCATCCGTAACCGGGTCAACAATATCCTCAAGAGCAGTACGGCCAAGGATACGATCACCCAAGGGTTCGATAACTTCACCGCCCTCAATCAGGGAGCTGATGTTGATACCGTCCAGAGTGCCGCAATCGTCTTCCATAATGATTGCGTCCTGAGCAACGTCAACCAGGCGACGTGTGAGATAACCCGAGTTAGCAGTCTTAAGCGCGGTATCGGCCAGACCTTTACGAGCACCATGAGTCGAGATGAAGTACTGCAGAACCGTGAGACCTTCACGGAAGTTTGCAGTGATCGGCGTTTCTATAATCGAGCCGTCCGGCTTGGCCATCAGACCACGCATACCGGCCAGCTGACGAATCTGCTGGTGACTACCACGAGCACCGGAATCGGCCATCATGTGAATCGGGTTGAAAGAAGGAACCTTAACCTCTTCGCCTTCCGGAGAGGTCACTGTCTCGACCGCTAGTTTGGAAAGCATCGTCTGGGCTATATCTTCAGTACACTTGGCCCAGATGTCGATGACCTTATTGTAACGCTCACCGTCGGTGATCAGACCTTCAGTGTACTGCCCTTGTATTTCTTTCACTTCATCAACAGCAGCGGCAAGATACTTCTCTTTGTCCTCGGGGATCACCATATTGTCAAGACAGATGGAGACACCTGCGATCGACGAGAACTTAAAACCTGTCTCCTTAAGCTTATCAGCCAGGATAACAGTTTCTTTGTTTCCAGCGAAACGGAAGCACACGTCAATGAGCTCGCCAACCTGCTTTTTGTTCATGACGCGGTTTACTACCGAGAACGGAATCGATGGATGCACAACTTCGTGCAACAGAATCCGGCCAACCGTGGTTTCAACAATTTCCGGTTCTTCGCCAGCGACAGGCTCGATACGAACCTTGATCTTGGCCTGCAGATCGGCCTCTGTGGCGTCGTAAGCCATACGGACCTCTTCCGGAGAAGAGAAAACCATATTCTCACCTTTGGCAAAAGCCCGTTCACGAGTCATGTAGTAGAGACCGAGAACCATATCCTGTGACGGCACGATAATCGGCTTACCGTGTGCTGGAGACAGGATATTGTTCGTCGACATCATCAGAATGCGAGTCTCAACCTGGCTCTCAACCGAAAGCGGCAGATGAACAGCCATCTGGTCACCGTCAAAGTCGGCGTTAAAAGCAGTACAGACCAATGGGTGCAGCTGGATCGCCTTGCCTTCGATAAGGACAGGCTCGAAAGCCTGGATGCCGAGACGGTGCAGGGTCGGTGCACGGTTGAGCATGACCGGGTGTTCCTTGATAACATCCTCAAGGACATCCCAAACTTCGGGGCGCTCGCGCTCGACCAGCTTCTTGGCACTCTTGATCGTGGTGCAAAAGCCACGTTCTTCAAGCTTGTTGTAAATAAAGGGCTTGAACAGCTCAAGCGCCATCTTCTTAGGCAGACCGCATTGGTGTAGCCTTAATTCAGGCCCAACGACGATAACTGAACGACCAGAGTAGTCAACACGCTTACCGAGCAGGTTCTGGCGGAATCGGCCGCCCTTACCTTTGAGCATGTCCGAAAGTGACTTGAGCGGACGCTTGTTAGGTCCGGTAATTGCGCGACCACGACGGCCATTGTCAAAGAGCGCGTCAACCGACTCCTGCAACATACGCTTCTCGTTGCGGATAATAACCTCGGGAGCACGCAGCTCCATCAGACGCTTGAGGCGATTGTTGCGGTTAATGACACGACGATAAAGGTCGTTAAGGTCAGATGTGGCAAAACGTCCACCGTCGAGAGGAACCAGAGGGCGCAATTCCGGCGGCAGGACCGGGATGGTTTCAAGAATCATCCATTCCGGAAGGTTACCGCTGTTGATAAAGGCGTCAGCGACCTTGAGGCGCTTGGCAACCTTCTTACGTTTGGCTTCGCTGGTCGCCTCGATCATCTCGTCGCGTAATTCTGCAGTAACCCCCGCAAGCCCATCGCCATACTTGTCCCTGTCTTTTGGCTGAAGGTCACTAAGTAACTCGCGAACCGCTTCAGCACCCATGCCAACAGTAAACTGGCCGGCATGCTCTTCCATCGCTTCGCGATATTTCTCTTCGGAGAGGATCTGGCCATCATCAAGATCGCTTTCCCCTTTATCAAGAACAATATACGCCTCGAAATAGAGAATGCGCTCGAGCTCTTTCAGGGTCAGGTCGAGCATAGTCGAGATCCGACTCGGCAGAGACTTGAGGAACCAGATGTGTGCAACCGGACAGGCCAAGTCAATGTGACCGAGACGCTCACGACGAACCTTACTCGGAATGACCTCGACACCACATTTTTCACAGACGATGCCACGGTGCTTCATGCGCTTGTATTTGCCGCAGTTACACTCGTAGTCTTTAGTTGGACCAAAGATTTTGGCGCAGAAGAGACCATCACGCTCCGGCTTGAATGTCCGGTAGTTAATCGTTTCAGGCTTCTTAACTTCACCAAAAGAACGCTCGCGTATCTTCTCGGGAGAAGAGATAGAGAGACGAATGGAGTTAAAATTGAGAGGGTCTTTCGGCCGCTCAAATAGGCTGTATATATCTTCCAAGACACATCCTCCTTCTCAGGATGAGGGGTTCGCTACAGTATCAGTCCTCTTCAAGCAGCTCTACATCGAGACAGAGCGCCTGAAGTTCTTTGATAAGAACATTGAACGATTCCGGGAGGCCGGCTTCAAGGGTATGCTTGCCCTTGACAATCGCCTCGTAAATCCGGGTCCGACCAGCCACGTCATCTGACTTGACTGTAAGGAATTCCTGTAGCGCATGCGCTGCACCGTAAGCTTCCATAGCCCAGACTTCCATCTCACCGAGACGCTGGCCACCGAACTGTGCCTTACCACCCAGCGGCTGCTGAGTAACCAGGCTGTAGGGGCCAATGCTTCGAGCGTGAATCTTGTCGTCGACCAGGTGATGCAGTTTGAGCATATACATAATACCGACGGTGACCTTCTCTTTGAACAATTCACCAGAACGACCGTCATGCAAGGTCATCTGGCCACTCAAAGGCATTCCAGCACGCTCCAGTTCACCTTTGATCTGCTCTTCATGAACACCCTCGAAGACCGGTGAAGCCATGGGGACACCGTGTGAAAGGCGACGCGCCAGCGTCAGGACGTCATCATCGCTCAAGTCATCAATGAAGCCGTTCAGCTCCTTGTTGCCATAGATGTCCTTGATCTGCTTGCGCAGCGTCTTCGGATCGAGCATCTGATCGATAGAGGCCTGAATCTGCTCACCCAAACCGCGCGCCGCGAGGCCAAGGTGGGTCTCCAGGATCTGACCGACGTTCATACGAGACGGGACACCCAACGGGTTGAGGACAATCTCAACCGGAGTACCATCATCACGGTAAGGCATATCTTCTTCAGGCAGGATGCGAGAGAGGACACCTTTGTTACCGTGACGGCCGGCCATCTTGTCACCGACAGAGAGTCGACGCTTGATAGCGATATAAACCTTGACCATTTTGATCACGCCCGGAGGCAGATCATCGCCCCTCTTGAGCTTTTCAATCTTATCGGCAAAAACAGTCTTGATGATATCTTCACGCTCGGTCAGGCGACGAACAGTCTCACTGACCTTACTTTCAGCGTCTTCATCAGCGAGAGAGATCTCACGCCAGACACTGAAAGGAATCGACTCCAGAGCTTTATCGGTAATCTTGCGCCCCTTAGCCAGCAGGGTTTTACCATCACGATCCTTGACCGGGGCAGAAACCGCTTGGCCATTTAGAAAACCCGCCAGCTTGCGCTGCGACGATTCACGGATGATGCGAATCTCGTCATTCTGGTCCTTAAGCAGCTTGTCGATCTCAGTCTGCTCGATGAGCTCCGTCCGGCTGTCCTTGTCCAAGCCCTTGCGGGAGAAGACGCGGGCTCCGATAACGACACCTTCGACACCAGGTGGCACGCGCAGGGAAGTATCGCGAACATCACCGGCCTTTTCGCCGAAGATGGCCCGCAGCAACTTCTCCTCAGGGGAGAGCTGCGTCTCACCTTTCGGCGTGATCTTACCGACCAGGATGTCGCTCGGCTTGACTTCAGCACCGATACGGATAATACCGCTCTCGTCGAGATCGCTCAAGGCATCCTCGCCGAGGTTGGGGATATCGTCGGTAATCTCTTCCTTACCCAGTTTGGTGTCACGGGCGACACACTCAAACTCCTCAATGTGAATTGAGGTGTAGCGGTCTTCCTTGACCAGCTTCTCGGAGATCAGGATCGAGTCCTCGAAGTTGTAGCCACCCCAGGGCATGAACGCGACCAGAACATTCTGACCGAGAGCCAACTCCCCCCACTGGGTGGACGGACCGTCGGCCATGATTTCACCACGCTTGACCTTGTCACCGACTTTAACGATCGGCTTCTGGTTGAGGCAGGTGTTCTGATTGGAACGGATAAACTTGATCAGGTTGTAGATGTCAACACCGGTTCCGGTCTCATCAACCTCATGGTCATCAATCTTGACGACGATACGGCCGGCATCAACGTTTTCGACAATACCGTCGTGTCTGGCGACAACGGCTGAACCGGAGTCATGAGAGACAATACGCTCCATGCCGGTACCGACCAGTGGGGCATCAGCACGCAACAAAGGCACGGCCTGACGCATCATGTTGGAGCCCATCAGGGCGCGGTTGGCGTCGTCGTTCTCGAGGAATGGAATCAGTGAAGCGGCCACCGAAACCAACTGCTTCGGTGAAACGTCCATCAGACCAATGTCTTCGCGATTGACTAACATGAACTCGCCGTTTTTACGGGCATTGACCAGTTCGTTAACAAAACAGTTCTTTTTGTTGAGAGGTGCATTCGCCTGGGCGATTGCGTGACCCTCTTCTTGCAGAGCTGAGAAGTACTGAATTTCTGAAGTAACCTTGCCGTCCTTGACGATCCGGTAAGGTGTCTCCACGAAACCATGAACATTGATTCGGGCGTAGGTCGAGAGTGAAGCTATCAGACCGATGTTTGGACCCTCAGGAGTCTCGATCGGGCAGACACGACCATAGTGAGTAGCGTGAACGTCACGAACTTCAAAACCGGCTCGCTCACGGGTCAGACCGCCAGGTCCGAGAGCGGAGAGACGACGCTTGTGCGTGATCTCCGAAAGCGGATTGGTCTGGTCCATAAACTGGGAAAGCTGACTCGAACCGAAGAACTCTTTGACAACGGCCGAAACCGGCTTGGAGTTAATCAGGTCGTGAGGCATCAGGCTGTCAACTTCCTGCAGGCTCATGCGCTCCTTGATGGCGCGCTCCATACGAACGAGGCCAACACGGTATTGATTCTCAAGCAACTCACCAACGGCACGTACGCGACGATTGCCAAGGTGATCGATGTCATCAATCTTGACCGGCAGTTTACGCGTATTGCCCTTGTCGTCCTCAACTTCCCATTCATGAGAGCCATTACGCAGATCGATCAGGTAGCGCACGACTTCAAGGATGTCATCCTTGGTCAAAGTCGTTACTTCGAGAGGCAGATTCAGTCCGAGCTTGTGATTCAGCTTGAGTCGACCGACCGTCGAAAGATCGTAGCGTTCTTCGTTGAAGAAGAGACTTGTAAAGAGAGCATCGGAGCTCTTGAGTGTTGGCGGATCACCCGGGCGCAGTCGACGATAAATTTCGACTTTGGCTTCTTCCGGAGAGTTAACCTTATCCTGAAGGAGCGTGTCGCGCAGGTAAGGGCCAACAAACATGTTGTCAATAAAGAGGACCTTGACGTTGTTGATGCCGCGGGCAACCAGCGCCTCGAGCTTGGCAGCTGTGAGCTCCTCGTTACACTCAACGAGCACTTCACCAGTCGACTCATCAAAGACATCGGCAGAAGCGATCTTACCGAGAACCTCCTCTTCAGGAATTTCGATGAATTCAAGCTTTTTCTCTTCGATTTTGCGAATCGAAGCCTTGGTGAATTTGCGGTTTGCCTTTACCAGGACCTCACCGTCTGCATCAACAACCTCAAAAGTTGCCCGCTGACCGAGAAGAAGCTTGGTATTCACCTTTTTACGATAAACCCTCTTTTTCGGCGTATCATCGCTCTCTACCTTTGTTTGCGTATCATCGCTCTCTACAAAGATCTCTTCCGTATCGTAGTAACGGTTTAAGAGTTCCTCAACAGAGAAGCCAAGCGCCTTGAGTAGCACAGTGGCGGGCAACTTGCGTCGCCTGTCAATACGGACAAAGAGGATATCTTTGTGATCAAAGTCAAAATCGAGCCAAGAGCCCCGATAAGGGATAATCCTGGCGCTGTACAGAATCTTGCCGCTCGAATGCGTCTTGCCCTTGTCGTGGTCAAAGAAGACCCCGGGCGAACGATGCAACTGACTGACGATTACACGTTCAGTGCCATTGACGATGAATGTACCATTCTCGGTCATCAACGGAATTTCGCCGAAATAAACTTCCTGCTCCTTGATGTCGCGAATCGACTGTACGCCAGACTCTTTATCAACATCCCACGAGACCAGCCGCACTTTAACCTTCATCGGCGCAGCAAAAGTCATCCCCCGTTGGTGGCATTCCTCGACATCATATTTAGGGGTCCCCAGCGTGTACTCGACATACTCCAAAGAGCAGGTCTCGCTGAAATCCCGGATCGGGAATACTGAGCGGAATACCGCCTCCACACCAATATTCTGGCGGGCAGAAGCAGGCAAATCCCCCTGCAGGAAACGCTGATAGGAATTCTTCTGGATATCAATCAGGTTGGGGATATCGATAATCCGTTTGATTTCCTGAAAATGTTTCCTAAGTAGCTGGTTATTCGCAATCGAATAAGCCATGGTGTCTCCTTCTAGCTAACTGAATGTATAATAGCCAAGGCCGCGCAAGGCGACCTTGGCTAGGACGTGATTATCCGAGACGAGCTACTATTTGAGCTCCACGCTTGCGCCAGCTTCTTCGAGCTGCGACTTGATGCCCTCGGCTTCTTCTTTGGATGCACCCTCTTTAACTGTGTTAGGTGTGCCGTCAACCAGGTCTTTTGCTTCTTTCAAGCCCAGGCCAGTGATTGCACGGACAACCTTGATGACATTGATTTTCTTCTCGCCAATGGCGGTGAGGACAACGTCAAACTCGGTCTTCTCTTCAGCAGCAGCTTCGCCAGCAGCAGGACCGGCAGCAGCAACAGCCACAGGGGCAGCAGCAGAAACGCCGAAGACTTCTTCCAGTTCCTTGACCATTTCAGACAGCTCCAGGACGCTCATCTGCTTGACGAATTCAATTACTTGTTCTTTTGTGATATCAGCCATTGTTCTAAATCCTCCGTAATTCTTTATCTGATTAAGTTATTAATTTGTATTCGGTTAGCCGGAGAAAACTCAGGCTGCGTCTTTTTGATCTTTGATTGCCGACAGAGCCTGTACAAATGTACGAGGCACAGCAGCCAGAACGCCAACGAAGTTGGTCGCCGGAGCGCTCATGGTACGGAGCATCATGGCCAGCAGTTCATCACGGCTTGGCAATTCAGCCAAAGCCTTGATATCTGCGATAGCCAACAGTTTGCCATCGAGCATGCCTGCCTTCAGTTCGAAAGCTTCGTTCTTCTTGGCAAACTCCACCAACGCTTTAGCTGGTGCCACCGGATCATCATTCACCAGGGCAATGGATGTCGGGCCGCTCAGGTACTCTACCAGACATGCTGACTCTGTGTCCTTCGAAGCCAGACGTAGTAGAGTGTTCTTAACCACTCTGTACTCGACTCCAGCGTCACGGAGTTTATTCCGCAAGTCATTTGCCTGATCAACGTCAAGACCACGATAGTCAGCCAGGAAAGCTGCTTTAGCTTCCTTGAGTTTAACCGAGAATTCCGCGATTAGAGCTTCTTTGCTTTGCTTATTCAATGTCTCTCCTCCTTTCCTGTAGATTTCCGAGCTTTTGCAAGCTCTTCATCCTAGCCTTCAAGAAGGTGAAAAAGAGACTGATTGTCTCACACACCATCCATCTCGCCTCGGCAGGTGGCTGTACCATTAAACCGCTAGGTACCTGCTGTCTGTGGCCAGGAGTTGCCTTTTATGCAACAAACGTAGTCATAAAACGGCTACGGTGTAACGTAATAATTATTTGACGAGTGTCTGCAGATCAGACACGTCGACATTGACGCCAGGACCCATTGTTGAAGAAATGGTAACCTTCTTCACATAGGTACCTTTAGCAGTAGACGGCTTGGCTTTGAAAATCGCGTCCATCAAAGTAAGCAGATTGCCTTTAAGCTTGTCAGCGTCAAAGGAAGCCTTGCCGACCGGAGCATGGATAATACCCGCCTTTTCGACACGATACTCAACCTTACCGGACTTGGCTTCTTCAACAGCGCGGGACACCTCGAAGGTAACCGTACCAACTTTCGGGTTCGGCATCAGGCCACGGGGTCCGAGAAGCTTACCGATCTTACCAACTGTTCCCATCATGTCAGGAGTAGCGATCGCGGTATCAAAATCGAACCATCCGCCCTTGATCTTGTCGACCAAGTCGTCACCGCCAACATGATCGGCGCCAGCGTTCTGAGCTTCCAGGGCTTTCTCGCCCTTGGCAAAGACCAAAACACGGATCGTCTTACCCAGACCATTCGGCAGAACAACGGCACCACGCACCATCTGATCTGATTTACGGGGGTCAACGCCGAGCTTGACTGATACGTCTACCGACTCATCAAATTTGGCAAATGCCGATTCTTTGACCAGAGCCAACGCCTCGTCAACCTCGTAATTCTTGTTACGGTCGACTTTTTCCTTGGACGCTTTAATATGTTTTCCTGTTGCCATTGTCTATATTCTCCGCATTCAGCGTGTAGTAATTAAGCTTCAACCTCAAGACCCATGCTGCGGGCAGTTCCTTCAATGATGCGCATGGCGCCTTCAATGTTATATGCATTCAAGTCAGGCATCTTGAGCTTGGCAATTTCCTCAACCTGAGCCTTGGTGACTTTACCAACTTTTTCCTTGTTCGGCACACCAGACCCCTTGGGAATTTTGGCAGCCTTCAGCAACAGAACCGCTGCAGGAGGGGTTTTGGTAATAAAAGTAAAGGAGCGGTCAGCAAAGACCGTAATGATGACCGGAATAATCAAGCCGTCCTGATCCTGCGTTCTGGCATTATAAGCCTTGCAGAACTCCATGATGTTCACACCGTGCTGACCCAATGCAGGGCCGACTGGTGGTGAAGGGTTTGCCTTACCGGCAGCGATCTGCAACTTTATCTGTCCAACAACCTTTTTGGCCATGAAATGACTCCTTAAAAACTATATTCCACCAGCGGTTCAGCTGGTCTTCTCAACCTGAATAAACTCGAGCTCAACGGGGGTTACGCGGCCAAAGATGCTGACCATAACCTTGAGCTTCGCCTTATCAGGCTTAACGTCTTCGACAATACCGGTGAAATTGAGGAACGGACCGTCGATAACCCGTACGGTTTCACCAACTTCAAACTCGACTTTCGGCTTGGGCCGTTCTACGCCTTCTTCCATGCGCTTGGTAATCTTGGCCACTTCGTCATCCGGAATCGGCGGAGGTGTTGTTCCACCACCGACAAACCCGGTCACCTTTGGCGTATCCTTGACGATATGCCAAGTTTCGTCATTCAACTCGAGATGAACCAGGATATAGCCGGGGAAGAACTTACGGGTGGACGTTTTTCGTTCACCATTCTTAAGCTCAACTACGGTCTCCGAGGGGATCAAAACCTCACCGAAAAACTCTTCCGCGCCTAAAGAGCGGATGCGTTCTTCAAGGTTGAGTTTGACCTTGTTCTCGTAACCCGAGTAAGTATGTACTCCGTACCACTTCTTCTCGCTCATGGATTCACCAGGTCTCTCAGTTGAGCAAGGTCTGAATCATTGTCGACAACGCCGAATCAACGACCCACAAGAAAACCGCAACCATCAGGACAAGCACAATGACAACCATCGTCGACCCATAAGTTTCCTTACGGGTTGGCCATGTGACCTTTTGCAGCTCCGCTTTGACCTGCTGGAGAAATTCGCCAACCTTGAAATTCACTATCACAACCTATTAGTAGGATTATCGTTAAAGTTAATTGGCAGGCCAGGTAGGATTCGAACCTACAACACCCGGTTTTGGAGACCGGTGCTCTAGCCATTAGAGCTACTGGCCTGCAACCTTAAACAATCTGACCCGCTAGCTGTCGGCCTTACTTGGTCTCGCGATGGACCGTGTGCTTCCGGCAGAAACGGCAATACTTCTTGAACTCCAACTTGTCAGGAGTACTCTTCTTGTTCTTGGTCGTCGTGTAGTTGCGCTGCTTACAGTCAGTACAACCAAGGGTCACGATATCACGCATTGATTAATCCTCGGCGTCCTGCCCTCACGAGCTGGACGCCTGATCTTGTAAAAATTCAGTTAAAAGCGATGTTACTCGACAATTTCGCTGACGACACCGGCGCCAACCGTACGGCCACCTTCGCGGATTGCGAAGCGAAGCTCTTTATCCATGGCGATCGGAGTGATCAGCTCT
>JAAXQF010000526.1 GCA_012974435.1 Desulfuromonadales bacterium
TCTTAAGCCACGTAGTTACAACTATGTGACTCAAGACATGCCTTGCTGGCACAAAAAATTACGGCGTTGTCTTTACGTCATTTCATCATTGACACGACACTAGTACAGGATACGTCAATCGATGGGCATGAAGGGCCCCTGATCGACTTTTCTCAACAGGTGCGGCGGATAGAGTTATGGATATCGCAGAGATTCGTAAAAAAGCCAAGGCTCAAAAGATGCCGGATGAGCGCGTTGTTGATCCTGTGTCACAGAAAGAAGCTCTTCCGGAAGCTGAAGAGTTTGACCTGTCAGACGCTGGTGAAGCTGATGTTGACGCCGTCGGCACAGGCTTGTCTTTTGTCGACGTACCCGATAGCTCTTCTGACGGGCCGAGCGGCCTGGACCTGCTCTTCGCTGCGACAGAAGAGTTTGCGCTGGCAACAGACGTACCTTCTGATGAAGTCATTGAGTCTCCGGCTGATGCCAGGGAACAAGCCAGTCGTCAGTACTTAGCTTTTCATCTCGGTGACGAGGAGTATGCGCTGGACATCAGGCGAATAAGCGAGATAATCAAAGTCAGAGAGTTTACCGACATCCCAAGGGCTCCCGGGTTTATCCTCGGGATCATCTCATTGCGTGGTGTCGTTGTACCGGTTTTTGATCTGCGTTGTCGTTTGAATCTCGGTGTGTCGGAGTTAATGCCAACGACGCGTATCGTAGTTTGTCAGCATGAGGATGTCTCTGTCGGTCTGCTGGTTGACACTATTAACCAGGTGTTTAACCTCATCGATGACGAGGTTGAGCCGCCTCCGGGTGTGTTGTCGGGCTTTGACCGCGAAATGGTGAGCGGCCTTGGCCGATATCAGGGGCGGATGATTATTTTGCTCAACATTGAAAGTGTACTCGATGTTGCGTCACTTTGACGCGGCGAAAGGAGCTGTTCGTGATAAAGAAAAAAATTCTGATTGTAGAGGATGAAGAGAGCTTGCTCAAACTGGAGAGCATCCTGCTGACCTCTAAAGGCTATGAAGTCCACGGTGTGGGAGATGGGCAGGCGGCATTGGACGCCGTTGGTCAGGTCAAGCCTGATTTGATCCTTCTCGACATCATGTTGCCGGAGATCGACGGTTTTGAAGTTTGCCGCCGTATCAAGGCTGATGACGAGACCAAGCATATCCCGGTGGTCATGCTGACGGCCAAGAAGAGTCGGGAAGATATGGCCCGGGGCGAGCAGGTTGGTGCTGACTGGTATATTACCAAGCCTTTCAAGTCTGCGATGGTGATTGAGACGATCCAGAGATTCATTGCTTGATCTTATGTCTACCTATACTTCCAAAATAGCTTTGACAGAGAACGAAGGCAAAGAGATGCGTCAAGAGGTTCAGCTCGCCTGTTTCAGGGTGGGAGCGGAGTTCTATGCCCTGGATATCATGAGGATCAAGGAGATCATCCGGCCGCAGAAGTTGACGCCTGTCCCAAAAGCACCTTCCTTTATTGAAGGAGTTATCAATCTGCGTGGTTCAGTGATCCCTGTCGCCGATATGCGCAAGCGTTTCGACCAACCCATCGATGCGGATACCCGTAAGAATCGTATTATCATCTGCTCTCTCTCCGGCAGAAATATTGGCTTGCTGGTTGATGAAGTGAAAGAGGTTAAACGCTTTACCCGTAAGGAAATTGCACCTTCCCCACAGTTTATCCAAGGAGCGCAAGCCGACTATTTCCTCGGGGTTGCACGTCGTGATGATGACCTGATCCTGTTGGTTGATCTGGAAAAAGTCCTTTCTTCGGAAGAAAAAATAGAACTGCATAAGTTGACCCACGATTAAAGTTTGACAGGTCACGTCTCAGATAGAGCAGTTTCTGACATGTCCCGTCTCCCTATAGAGGTTTTTTGATGATTGTTAAATGCCCAGCATGTGCCGCCCGGTTCCGTCTTGATCGTGAAAGACTGGCCGGGAAACGGGTTACCATGCGTTGTGCTCGTTGTCGCAGCCCCTTCAAGGTGGAGTTGCCCCACACTCAACGATCTAAAGCAGTAAAGCAGGTCAGGGTCATGATCGCTCATAGCGACAGTGAAATTTGTGGCACAATCCGCAGTCTCGTTGAGGATGCCGGCTATGAGGCTGCGCTTGGGCATAATGGCGCCGAAGTACTTGCCGCCATGGACACCATGCGCCCTCAGGTCGCAATTGTCGATGTTGCTCTCGAAGGGCTGTATGCCTTCGAAGTCGTCGAAAAGGTCCGCCGTCGTCCGGGGCTGCAGAATGTTAAAATTATCCTGCTCTCTTCCGTCTACAACAAAGCCGCTTACAAGCGTGCACCAAGTTCTCTCTACGACGCCGATGATTACATTGAAAAGCACCATATCCCTGGTGACTTGATCATGAAAATCAATCGTCTTCTGGTCGGCGCAGCGCCTACGTCAGAGGCGGCCAGTAAGGGTGAAGTGGAAAAATCCGGTGAGCAGCTTTCTGCTGCAGAAGGCGCCTCCCAGTCCCTTGATTTTATCAACTCGGTGAATGAAAAAATTCAATCAGCTGAAGATCATGAAGTCTCTTCAAGTGATGTTCCTGAGCGAGATCGGGCCGAGCGCCTGGCACGTATTATCGTCTCCGATATCTCTCTTTATTATATGGATCGTGTCGATGAGGGGATTCTTGGTGGCAACTGGTCTGATTTGCTGGCTGCAGAGATTAGGGAAGCCAGGCGCTTGTTTAGTGAGCGTTTCCCCAGCCCTGAAATACAGAACAGCAAGATTCTGGAAGCCGCATTCCTTGACCTCCTGGAGAAACGGCGCAAGGAGTTGGATGCGTAAATGCGGTGGCTTGCAGTCTGGAGCTTGGAGCCTGGAGCTTGGAGCAAGGAGCAAGGAGCTAAAGGTTAGAGGTTAGAGGTTAGAGGTTAGAGTCTGGAGTCTGGAGTCTGGAGTCTGGAAGTTAGAGGCAGTTAGAGGCAGTTAGAGGTTAAGGGTTAAACCCAGCTCCTCGCTCCCAGCTCCCAGCTTATTACACAAACAGGACGAGCCGTGGCAATAAATGATCAAATTACCGAGGCATTAAACTCCCCTGACGAAGAAGTCCGTTTGCAGGGTTTGCGTGACCTTGCGTCCTGTGATGCCAATGAGGGCCTCGACCTGATTTTCATGGCCTTTGGTGACGAAAGCTGGCGTGTCCGCAAGGAATCCATTGAACTCTATCTGAAGTTGCCGATCAGTCGCGAGCTGATCGGTGAAATCATTGAACTGTTACACGCCGAGGAGAACGCCGGGCTGAGAAACGCAGCCGTAGAGATACTAACAAGAATGGGCAGAGATTCTGTGCCGATGCTGTTGGGACAGGCCCGTTGTCCAGATCATGAAGTGCGTAAGTTTATTATCGATATCCTCGGCGATATTGACGATCCTGAAGCTGTGCCGGTTCTGATTACAGGGTTGGACGATGAAGACAGCAACGTCCGCGCTGCTGCTGCTGAGAACCTCGGCAAGTTGAAGAGTGCTGAGGCCGTACCGAAGCTGCTCAAGGCGATGCATCATCAGGATTTGCTCCTGCAATTTACCATTCTGGAGGCACTGAGCCGGATCGCTTCTCCTGTTTCGTTAAATGACCTGCTCCCTTACAAAGACGAGAAGCTGCTGCGTAAGGCCCTGATTGACTGCCTTGGCAAGGCTGGCGACAACTCTGCCGTTGCTGAGCTGGTTGTTTCGCTCACAGATTCCATGCGCAATGTGCGCGAGGCTGCGTTACTTGCCCTGGTGTCAATCCACGGTCGTTATCCTGATGCCGTGATCCAGCAATTGTCTCAATGTGAAAAGGGACCCGCCGCGGTTGCCGTGTCCGGGTACCTTGATGATGAATACAATGAGCCTCTCAAACGCGCCACGGTGCAGGTTCTGGGCTGGCTTGGTGCCGCGGATTCCGTTGTGCCCCTCTTGAAGATGCTCGATTACGAATCGCTTCAGCAGGAAGCCTTGGCCGCTCTGGTTGATATTGGCGGCGGTAATTGTCAGGAACTCCTGGCGACATGGGCCAAGGTTGAGGGTAATCAACGCGCATATCTTGCCTATGTTATAGGCGAGGCCGGTTGCTCCGAGGGCTTATCTATGCTTCAGGACGGACTCCTTTCTGAGGATAACCAGATTGTCCGGATGTCTGCTTATGCTCTCGGTAAAATCGGCACCGTGCAGATGTTACCGAACCTGGTTGCTTGCCTCCGCAGCGAATCCTCCGAAGTCCAGGAGGCCGCAAATGAGGCGCTGATTGCTCTGGGCAAAAGTTTCCCGGAGGAAAGCTTTATTGCACTCGAGCCGCTCCTTACAGACAATGACCCAAGGCAACGCATGTTTGCTGTTATGGTTTTGCGGGAGTTGGAT
>JAAXQF010000016.1 GCA_012974435.1 Desulfuromonadales bacterium
ACAACATAAGAATTGTAGGTGGTGCCATTGTGCGTCGGGAAAAGCTCATCAAAAATCTGCAGCTCTGCATGTCTGACACCAACCCAGAAAACATTGTTGGTGACCTCCTGGTAATGCTCCATAACGTCTATCACCTTTCTTTTTAGAAAATGATCCCTTATTATTAACTGAACCCATCATAGGTATATGTTGAATAATGCGAACTCTAAAGATAATACAATTGCGCTATTCTGGCAACCATAGCCGGACCACTTTTGGCAGGTTCTTATGAGCTTTTCTTCCCGCCAACGAAAAGGAGTGAGCAGGCGCCGGTTCCTCTCACTCGGGCTCGTCGGAGCCAGCGGTGCTTTGCTGGCAGATTCCCTCTGGTATGAGCCACAAGCCCTGAAAATTGAACGGCACAAGCTGCAGTCTGCTTCTCAGGGTGGAAAAGTACGCATCGTCCAGATCAGCGATCTCCACCTGAGCGACTTCAACAGCTACTTTGAAGAAGTCACCAGACAGGTAGCGGAGCTAAAGCCTGATCTGATATTGCTTACAGGAGACTATCTGGAAGAGGAGCGAAACATCTGGGGCGTTCGCAGCTTTCTGGAAAAGCTGAAAGCGCCTCACGGCATTTTCGCGATTCAGGGCAACTGGGAGTACTGGTCACGATTGGAGGGGGAGAACCTGCGCAGGCACTTTGCCAGTGTCGGAGTGAAACTCTTGATCAATGAGCGGGCGGACCTGGAGATCAATGGGCACGCGCTGTCAATCTTCGGCCTCGACTATCCATCTTCTGCGGATCACCTGGCGCAACTCCAGAAAGAAGTCGACCCGCAACGCTTTAACCTGCTCCTCTCCCATGTACCGGCCTTTGCCCACGAACAGCTCAACAAGGATATCAATCTGATCCTGAGTGGTCACACTCACGGCGGTCAGGTTCGCCTGCCTTATCTGCCACCATTCTATCTGCCACGCTACGCCGGCCGTTTTGTCGCCGGATTCTACCAGGTCAGCCAACACCGCATACCCCTCTACGTCAGCCGTGGCGTCGGTACCAGCGTCCTCCCCGTACGTTTCCTCTGCCGCCCGGAAATCGGTCTTTTTGAATTAACCGGTTAAATTTTCGATCCAGACACGGTGACTTCCAGGCAGCGTTGCAACGAGAAAAACTATCCGGTGGGATACTGCCGACAGTACTCATAGAGTGCCATGCTGGCAGCGGTGGCAGCATTAAAGCTGTGAGGGAGGCCATAGACCGGAATCTCGACAACATCATCCAGAAGCTCAAGGATCTCCGGCGTTAACCCGGTACGCTCGTTACCAACCACCAGAACAGTACGCCTCGAAAAGTTGTAGCTATGCATGCTCGTTGAGTTGCTTGTCTGCTCAAGGCCCACCAGTCGATATCCGTCGTTACGCAATTTTTGCAGCACAGGAGCCAGGCTTCGATGAATCGAGACCTCGAGTTCTTCGGCCCCGTCGCGGGCTATCTTTGAGATCAGACTGGCATTGCCGGTCAGGACAAGTCGCTCCACGGCGCAGGCGCTGGCAGTTCTGGCAACGCTCGAGATGTTGACGTTGCTGCGCATGGGAGCGCAGGCGACGATCAGTTCGCGAAGGCGGCTGAGAGCAGAGCCCTCCTTATGACGCAGATGTTCGAATTGGTTCATAAAGGCACTCTTTTACTGGCGTTCTCGGACAATTCATCCTGCGAATAAAAGACCTTTTCCAGGTAAAGCCCGGAGGCAGGAGCCGTTCCGGGAGCAGCCTGGCGTTCTCTCGCCTCGAGAATCCTGCAAAGGTCATCACGCGTATAGCGTCCCTCGCCGACCTTGACGATGGCACGGACAATGTTACGCACCATCTTGTACAAAAAACCATCGGCGCAGATATCGAAAGTGATCATTGGCAGATCGTGGCTGAGCACCGCCTCGAAAACTGTGCGGCGCGTCGATTTCTGTATAAAGTTTGTCCGCGTCGCGAACGAGGCAAAATCCTGCTTACCGATAAAGACGGAACAGGCATCAACCATCGCCTGCACATCAAGCGGTTCTTTAACATGCCAGACACTGCCATCGTGTTCGGAAGGCAGCTTGAGATCATTCCAAATGAGATATCGATAGCGCTTGGCAACAGCTGAATCACAGGCGTGAAAATCTTTTGCAGCACAACGGACATCAAGAATGCGAACTTCCGGCGGCAAAAGCTGGTTGAGATTCTCCTGGACAAGTGCAGGCTGCAGATCTTCCGGAAGCTGAAGACTCGCCACCTGGCCATGAGCATGTGTACCGCGGTCGGTACGACCGGAACCTTGTACCGCGACACGAACAGCAAAGGCTTTCGTCACCGCCTGTTCAAGGGCAAACTGCACGGTCGGCTTGTCACCATGCCTCTGCCAGCCGAAGAAAGCTCGGCCGTCGTAGGCGAGGGTCAGCTTGTAGTTAAATAGTTGCGTGTCTGAAGCGGACATAAGAGGATAAAACCTACAGCTCTTCCAGGAGATGTATCAGACGGTTGAGCTCTGCGACCAATTCACCAAAGCCATCACCATCGAGGCTCTGGGCGCCATCACAGAGGGCCTTGTCCGGATCGGGATGAACTTCGACCATAATACCGTGAGCCCCGACCACTATTGCGGCTTTAGCCATCGGGCCAACCAGAGAACGTCGCCCGGTCGCATGGCTGGGATCAACCACGATCGGCAGATGACTCATCTCTCGGATCAGTGGAACGACACTTAAGTCGAGCGTATTGCGTGTGGTTTTTTCAAAGGTCCGAATACCCCGCTCGCAGAGGATAACGTTCGGATTGCCTTCGGAGAGGATATACTCGGCAGCGGAGAGAAACTCCTCGATGGTCGCACTCATCCCTCTTTTAAGGAGGATCGGGTGACCGGTCTTGCCCGCTTCCTTAAGCAGATCAAAATTCTGCATATTACGAGCGCCGATCTGCAGGACATCAGAATAGCGGCAGATAGTTTCAAGCTGCTCAATGCGCATGACCTCGGTAATCACCGGCAGACCTTCCGCATCACCCGCCTGACGCAGATATTTTAGCCCCTCAAGCCCTAAACCCTGAAAGCTGTGAGGGCCGGTACGCGGTTTGTACGCACCACCACGCAGCATATGAGCTCCATGTTCTTTGACCAACCTGGCGGCAGCGAGCATCTGCTCCTCGCTCTCCACCGAACAGGGGCCGGCGATGATTACGGGTGGCTGATTATCACCGAACTTGACGCCGCCGGCTTCAACAATGGAGGCTTCCGGATGAAAATCTCGTGAGACCAGCTTATAGGGCTTACTGACGTGAATAACTTCGCGGACACCGGGGAGTTCACGAATCGTCGTATCATCCACATAACCCTGGTTGCCAAGGACACCGATAGCGGTACGCAGGCTGCCGGGAATTGGTTCCGCGGTCAGGCCCATAGCGGCAACAGCGTCCGTAACAGCCTGGACCTGTTCATCGGTGGCAGAATGATGCATAACGATCAACATGAGAAAAGCTCCTTAAAATATTGGAGGAATAAACACGGCAAAGTCGATTAACGCTACAACGCAGGGTACTTTGCCGAGGTCAGGATTTCAAGCTCTTTCCCTCTGTTTCCAGAGATGTGCATTCAACTTATTCGCCGATAATAATTCGGCAGTGTCCCGGTGCCCAACGGAGTCTATAAGACTGTCGGATAAAATCAAGAGTATCACCGCCTGCCTTTTCCCGGCCAACTTGAGAAAAAAGAGCCTCGGGCGATTGTGTTGGGCGATTGTTGAATCGCTGCCAGGAATAGGGTAATATATCGTTAAATTAGATAGTTTTGTCTTTTTATTGATTCACGGTTAAGTATCGGGGGGATTGACTCGTCAATCCAATCAGCATGTCATTTATCAGAAAAGATAGAAGCAGCAAAGGAAGCTTCGAAGAGGACAGCAAGGTTTTGATTGTTACCTTGCTTTTCTGTTTGGTTTTTTCTGTGGTCGGTTTTCAGCAGTCACTGGGCACTTATCAAATGATTGTCCTTGGACTTGTGCAATTGCTCATGGTCATGGCGATCGGTAAGATCAGGGGGATAAGCCTGCTCAGATTACCTTCGCCAAAGCTTATCTTCTATTTCTTCCTCATCCTGTTTATTAATATTTCTGCCCGGTATTTCACCGAAAACGCACTTGATACATCCCTGTTCGTTTCCGAGTGGTTTCGCTCCTTTGTCACAGTGGATCAAGGCGCCGGTATCAATGACAAGTTTCTTCTTTTTGCATTACGACTGGTTCACTATCTGATCGCTTTCGCCATCCCGTTTTTCGTTGCGAGCGTCATCGATCTTTATTGCACAGAGCGCAAGAGCATTCTCAAAATCGAAGAAGAGAAGAAAGATGCCGAATTTCAGGTTGTCAGCCACCTGGCTCATAATATCAAGCCCAAGCTCAGCTCCGCCCAATCGGTACTGAGTCATCTTAAGGATTTTATTCACAGGGAAAATCTCGAGAAGTCGCCGCTACAGAAACAATTCTACGAGGGACAGACTGCCGAAACTTTGACAGAGGCCATTCAAAAAGCCCAAGGGGCTTTAACTCAGGTCAACGAAGAGATCATCAACATCAGAGACCTCATTACCGAGGAGATCAACGAAGATGACTTCCAGAAAGTTGATTTTGAAGAGCTTTTTCGAGACCAGATCATCCCCCTTTTTGCCAATGAAAAAGGAAACCTTCTTATCGAGTTAGAGACAGAGGCCAAATGTAAAGCGGTCCTCCACAAACACTCCTTTGTCGAGTCAATGAACAACCTGATCCGCAATGCACTGGTACACGGCTTTACCAACCCGAGCTTTCGGCACCTCATCAAGTTTGTCATCAGAAAAAAAAGAGGCGGGATCATTATCGACTATTTAAACAATGGCGATCCTTTGCCAGAGGAGATGAATCAGGATAACCTGCTTTCCTATGGGATCAAAAGCGTAGAAAGCCCAGGCGGAGGGCTTGGTATGGCCTATGTTGAAAAAATGATCAAAGCTCATCACGGAACGTTTGAGATTCTCGACAATCCTGACTACAACGTTCACTTCCGTATCGTCCTGCCAAAAGGAGGCACCCATTGAACAAGAATCTCCCCAGACCCTTGAGGGTTCTGATCATCGACGATGACAAGAGCTTCGTTGAGGAGTTGCAGCGAGACGCAAACCCCCACCGCATCATCCTGGATCATGCCATGAGTCTGGAAGAAGCGATCGAGATTATGGATGAAAGGGGAGAAAAAGCCTTTGCCGGAATTATTCTGGACGTCATCTGCCTGAAGAAGAAGGACCAGAAGATTGCCGATGAAAGTTTCCTTGTCAGAGCCAAGGATGTTTTCGACCGGAAAGCCCCGGGGCTGCCAAAAGCCATTCTGACTGCAGAGCCTGGACACTTCAAGACGCTGACACCTCTCTACGAAGGAACCCTTTCGGTCTACCTCAAAGGTGGCGAGGACCATGACCGGATGTTTGCCTTCTTCTGCAAGGAAAGTGAAAAACTCGAGATTGTCCGTATGGCATCTCAGTACCCGGAAGTTTTTGAGGTTTTCGAAAAGCAGTTCCTGGGCAATAGTGAAGAGCAGGAGTTGATTGCCTGCCTGAAGTTCATGGACAGCTCTGACCCCGTGGTTATCGTAGACAATCTGGCCAGACTGCGGAGGTTGCAGGAAGCAATCTACCTGGCTCTATACCGAAAGGATCCGAAATATATTCCTCCCGGCGCTGGAATCGGAGGCGGGTCATTGTTCAAACATGTCATCCGCCACTTCAAGGTCATGCACCTGATCGAGCATGGCAAGATTATTGAAGTCGCTTCGGGACTGGTTCACTCCATTGGCAGCGACCACGGAACTCACGTTCCGAGCAAGCCACCCTTGTACGCGCCCACCAGGTACACCGTACAGATGACGACCTTTGCCATTCTGGACCTGATCTTATGGTTTAAGGAGATCATGGAATCTAAGGATACTTCAAGTAACACCACCTCATTGTCTTGACGGGTCCTCAGCCCAATACTGTCAAAGGCTCAACGCGCCAGAGCACAAATATTTCCGCGATAAGGATTTCAAGTTTTCCACTCCTATGTTATCACCGCTTGGCGCAGCAGATAATTTTCGCTATGCTGTCCGAGGGCACTCATGCCCACCCGCGGCCCTTAATATTCTGTTGGACGAAATTCAAGAGGTCATCATGCCCCCTAAGCTCTTGGTCATCGCAATCGCTATCATTCTGTACGCTATAACTTTTCCTTTTGCCTACGCAGATAGCGAGACAGAGGCTCGTAAACTGATTAACTCTCAGGGCTGCAAGGCATGTCATACGCTGGACGGCAATGGCGGTGTCATCGCAGGCAGCTTCGAAGCAATGCGCGATAAACTAACGCGTGCTCAAGTACGCTCCCAACTGGTAAACCCGGAGCGAAAACACGGCAATGACAAGATTCCGGATTTCAGTCACCTCTCAGAAAATGAGATTGACGTTCTGGTCAATTTCATACAACCAAAGCCTTAACATGTAAGGCGATCAACATTTCGCATAACTGGAAAAGATAAATGACGCAACGTATCATCCCGATCACATCAGCAAACTTTATTGCCGGCAGAACCCCCGACCAGCCACTGGACTTGCCGGCCATTTTCGGCAACAACCAACCTCTGGCACTGGAGATAGGCTGCGGCACAGGCCATTTCGTGCTTGAGCGTGCGCGCAAACAGCCAGAGACAAACTTCCTCGCTATCGATATCTACAATAAAGGGTGTCATAAAACCTGTAGGAAGATTGATGAAGCCGGTGTGCAGAACGTTCGTGTCATGCGCATTGAAGCCCGATGGCTGCTGGACAAGGGGCTACAACCTGAGAGTCTCTCTGCGGTCTATATTAACTGCCCGGACCCCTGGCCCAAAAAACGCCACTGGAGCAGACGGCTGGTCAATCGCGAGTTCCTCCTCAACCTGGCTCAGCATCTGGAGCCAGGAGGTGATTTCTTTTTCAGCACCGATTTCGACAACTATGCGCAAAGCGTCGCAGAGCAGATTCGTGACCTGAACGGCTATCACAATATGCTGCAGGACGAGTGGACTCACTACTTGGCCGACTACCCGATCTCCAAATACATGCAGAGGTTTCTCGACAAAGGCCAACAGATCTACTACATGCACTACAAACGTGATGCAGGCGTGCCACGCCATCTCCTGCCATCCCCTCCGGTACGGCGAGGTTTTCGTTTCGACTGGCAAAAGGTCGGAAATGACTGAGTATCTTACGACTCAACTGCCTGGGACGGGAGGGATCATCCGCCAACAACCTGAAGATTTCCAGGTTGAAGAGATCCCCCTTTACGAACCCTGTGGAGAAGGCGACCATCTTTTCATCAGTATAGAGAAGTGCGGATTGACCACCTACGATTTGCTCCGGGAACTTTCGACCGCCCTTAAGTGCAATGAACGCGATCTCGGCTACGCCGGGCTCAAAGATGCCAGGGCGATTACCCGGCAAACGGTCTCCGTGCCATTACGCAAACCGGAAGACGTCAAAGGACTGGAGATTCCGGGTGTAACGATCCTCTCAGCGCGCCTGCATGGCAACAAACTGCGTCCCGGCCACCTGGCGGGGAATCGCTTCCAGATCCGCATTCACCAACCCGACCCGGAAGGTTTGTCGCGCGCGGAGACAATTCTTGGTGTCCTGCAGGATATCGGTGTCCCCAATCGTTTTGGAGAACAACGCTATGGTTCCCTTGGCAACTCCCACCGTATTGGCAGGGCCATCCTGCGCGACGACTTTAAAACCGCTATTCGAGAAATCATCGGCGACCCGAAAGAGATTAACCATGAGGGTTGGAAGCTGGCGGCTGAGGCCTTTCACGCAGGTGATCTGAAGACTGCCTTAGAGAAATTACCTCGCCATTGCAGACCGGAGCGTCGACTGCTCGAGATGGTTCAGGAAGGCAAGAGTCATCGCAAGGCGGTCCTCGCTATGCCAAGAAAGCTGCTCCGTCTCTACCTTTCTGCGTACCAATCATGCCTCTTTGATCGCTTGGTCGACATGCGAATGGCTTCCTTGGAGCGCATCTGGCCCGGAGATCTGGCCTACAAACATGTTAACGGCGCCTGCTTTCTGGTCACCGACCCTGAGGTAGAGCAACTGCGCGCAGACAGCTTCGAAATCAGCCCCACAGCCCCCCTGTTCGGCTACAAGAGCAAGCTTGCCAAAGGCCAGGCCGGCCTGCTTGAGCAAGGCCTGCTCGACAAAGAGAAGCTCAACCTTGAGGCGTTCCGCCTATCGGGTGGCCTGGCAATGGAAGGGGAACGACGCCCGTTGCGGGTACCGATTCAGGCTCCGGAGTGTGTTCGGGAAAAAGACTCGCTACTAGTCACCTTTTCCTTACCGAAAGGCAGCTTCGCGACGACCGTTCTCAGTGAGCTCATGAAAACATGAGGTTTTGCCTTGAATTGGCAGACCCTTTGCAATAAAAACAACTTAAACAACACTTTGGTTTTTCGTTGCAGTTGCTCATTTGCCGCTTAATTTGTAGAGGAGCTCAAGGCATGTCGCAAACGAACGAGCAGGACTCCCCCAGCAGGGAAGATCTTCGCATTAACTTTTTTCGCCCTCGCCCCGGCTTCATGCGTAAAGAGGTTACGATTATCTGGATCACCCTTGCCGCCTGGGCCATTATGACCTTCGGCATGCCGATTCACTTGGCGTTCATTCACAGTGACCCCACCCGTACCCTTGCCGAGGTCCCCTATATTTTTGGCATCCCCGCTTACTTCTGGTTCAGTGGTCAATTTCTGATCCTCTGGTTCATTTTTCTCTGTTTTATCTTCAATGTTCTGATTGACTGGCTGAGTTCAAGCTACCGTAGACGGCGTTAGGGGGATGGTGATTATGGAACAATCGATTAAATATACTCCTTTTTTGCTGCTTTGCGGGGTGCTCATCGTCTCCCTTATCGTGGGCCTTTTGAGCCGCCGCCATGACAGAGGTGGCTACGGCGTGCAGGTGCGATCAATCGGCCATGCCAGCATCGGCGCTGCCATTGCCTCAAACTGGATGAGCGCCGCCTCTTTTCTTGGGATTGCGGGCGTTTTTTTTCTCAATGGCTACTTTGCCTTCGCCTACATCCTGGGCTGGACCGGCGGCTACGTCCTGCTGCTGGTTCTAATGGGCAGCCAGATTCGTCGTTTCGGCAAATATACTGCGCCTGACTTTGTCGAGGCCCGTTATGATTCTTCAGTGGCCCGTGTCTTTTCTGCAGTCATCGCCATCGTCATTTCCCTGATTTACTGCGTTGCCCAATACAAGGGAATCGGCATGGTTTTCGCCTGGATGTTCGGCATTGACTATACTCAGGGGCTGGTTTTCGGCATCCTTATAACCGTTGGCTACCTGATGGTGGCTGGAGGCCTGAAGGCTGCTCGCAATCCACAGATGCACTACCTGGTGATCATCATCTGCTTCGTCGTCCCTCTGATGCTGATTGCCAAAAAACTAGGTTACAACTGGCTGCTTCCGCAGTTCAGTTACGGTAGCGCCCTGCGCGACCTGCCGGAACAGGTCTCCAGCGCGTACCTGTTCCCCTGGACCTTCGGCTCACCCTATGAATGGATTGCCCTCTGCTTCACACTGATGGTCGGCACCGCCGGATTACCACATGTCCTGTCACGCTTCTACACGGTTCCGAACAACCGGGATGCCCGCTGGGGTGTCGTGTGGGGGCTCTTTTTTATCGGTCTTCTCTACTGGAGCGCACCTGCATTTGGCGCCTTTGCGCACACTTGGTTGACCAACTCGGGGACGGTTCTGACTCCAGCTGAATCTCAGGCTCTTGCCGACATTATTGTCATCAAGACCGCAGAGTGGGTCGGCCTGAATGAAATTTTTGTCAGCATACTGGCAATCGGTGGCGTCCTTGCAGCCATCAGCACCATAACCGGGCTGCTGGTTACCGGCGCCGGCGCAATCTCTTACGATATCTATTATCGACTGATCAACCCCAAGGCCACAGAGAGTCATCTACTGATCGTTGCCAAGGGGGCAACCCTGGTTCTTGCCCTTCTGGTACTGGTGATTGCCGTCAATCCTCCCGGTTTAATCGCCCAGATTACAGCCGTAGCTTTCGCCTTGGCTGGCAACACCCTCTTTCCGGTTTTCCTGCTTGGCATCTGGTGGGACAGGACCAACAAGTACGGAGCTATCGCCGGCATGATGGTCGGTACGATTATCACCTTTGCGCCGATTCTGCTCGGCAACATGATACCGATGCTCCGCACAATTCTGCCACCAACCTCCTCGGCTCTTATTGGTGCTCCGGTCGTTATCCTGACGATGATCATCGTCTCGCGCCTGACACCGCCACCTCCGGAACACTTGAGGCGGTTTCTAGTCGAGAAGGTTCACAGTCCCTAGAAGTGTTCCCGGCAATAACATCGCGCAGCATTGACCTCAGCAACAAGCTTGCTGTAATGTGCCAAAAAACTAAAATGTCGTTTTATTGTGACTCTGACGATTATATAAAATGAAGTTGATCTTATCCGCAGGAAGCCTCTACACTTTACCACCGACCCAGGTCTTTGAAATGGCCAGGGATGTCGGTTTTGATGGTATGGAAGTCATCATAACCCACGATTTCTCGGGCTCGAAGCACCTCGACCACCTGCGTGAACTGCAAAGCATTCTTCCAGTCCTTTCCATCCACGCCCCCTTTTTTGAAATTGATGGTTGGGGGAACAAGATTGACCAGTTAAAGATATGTGCGGATCTGGCGTTGAATGCCGGTGTCCCCCTGATCAATTTTCACCCGCCCAACTGGCTGTTTTTCGAATTTAAATTCTGGAGATGGCTGAAAAAGATCAAGGATTTTCAGTCTGAAATAGGCCAGGACGGTGTTCTTATAACCATAGAGAACATGCCCTGCCTGCCACAATTCAAGATCAATCCCTACCTGCTCTCAAAGATAGAGAACATGGTCCGTTTCATGGAAGACAGGAACCTGTACCTGACATTTGACACAGCCCACTGCGGTTCCATGCATACAGACTTTCTTGGTGATTTCCACCAATTCTATGATTCTGGTCGTATGCGCAACATACATTTCTCCGACTACGGTAACGGCCGTGAGCACCTCATACCAGGTCACGGGGCCCTGCCCTTGACCCGTTTCCTCAACCACTTGAGAGAAACCCGCTACGATCACGCGCTGGTACTGGAGCTTTCCCCCCACGAGTTCCCGAAAGAACTTGAGCTCATCAAGGAAACCCTGATTGAAGTTTTTGATTACTTGTGCCAGGAAACCAGGCACTCATCCCCCAGGTTGGGGGACGTTGCAGGATCAAGCTAGAGGGCCAATCTTCTTACAACCGTCAGATTTAGCGAACGATATACACTGAACAGTGTGCGTGAAGTGATATTTTCGTTGAAACACTACCGAGAAGTGTCCGTTTCATACGCCCTTTGCCGGAGGAACCCACCACGATTACATCGCAGTTCTTCTCCTCGGCCAGCATCATCAACTCTTCGGCGGGGTCTCCATACATAACCGTCGATTCAAGGTCGACACCTGCTTCTGCAGCCACCTTTTCGACAACATAGAAGAGACGGTCGCGTTTTTCCTGCCAGCCGGGCATTTCGGTTGCAGGTTTATCAGGAAAAAAATCGGTAAAGGATGGTGTTTTCATGTTCGGCAGAACCATCACAGCATACAGTTTGCTTTTAATCTTTGCCCCCGAGATAGAAGCCAACCTTACAGCTTCTTCAGCAGCCTTGTCAGATTGCGGGGAACCATCAATTGCAACGATAATTTTCTTACTGAGTTTCAACATACCGAACCCTCCCACGATTTCATTAAGCTGAATTTACCTGTCGGCCTATATTGTGTCAACCGTCACACAGAATTGACAAAAAAGACTTATCTGTTTGACTTCTGTAAAACACTATTTTAAAATCAAACAAGAGATAAAAAACATGGAGCTTTAAAAGCTTTTTTCTCAACCATTTATCACAAAAATTTCCATTCTACCTTGACAGCTTAAGGCTGTTTCGTTAGAAAATAAGTTTGCAAAAATTTTGCAGCACCTTACTCATTACCAATCAAGGATTTTCAAACAATGGCCAGGAAAGAAAAGTCCGAATATATCATCCAGGCAGTTTCCCATGCTCTGGACCTGCTCGAGCAGTTTCATGACGAAGTCGATGAACTTGGCGTTACCGAGCTCAGCAAACGTCTAAAGCTGCACAAGAATAATGTTTTCCGCCTCTTGGCCACACTTGAGTCGCGTGGTTACATCGAGCAGAACAAGGCTACCGAGAATTACCGCCTCGGGCTCAAGGCTCTGGAACTCGGGCAAACCTTCATCAAGCAGATGGGCCTGTTGCGTCAGGCTAAACCGATCCTTGAGAAAATGGTGTCCGAATGTAACGAAACCTGTTACGTCGCTATTTTCAAAGAAGGTCATGTCGTCTATCTCGACATGGTGGAAACAGACATGACGGTTCGCGTCGTCTCCCGTGTCGGATCGCGCCTGCCGGCCTACTGTACCGCAGCAGGCAAAGTCTACCTGTCCCACATGTCCGATGATGAGATCAACGAGATCCTGCCAACGGAAGACTTTCAAGTCTACACCGATACAACCATCAAGAACCGCACGCAACTCAAAGAAGAACTGGTTCAGGTTGCTGAGCAGGGCTACGCTATCGACAATGAAGAGCTCGACCTCGGCGTGCACTGTGTTGCTGCACCAATTCGCGACTACACCCGGCGGATCGTCGGCTCGATCAGCATCTCCGGACCAAACATGCGCCTCGGCGAAGAACGCATCAAGAAAGAGTTGGTACCACTGGTCCTGGAGGCTTCCGAAGAGCTTTCAACCCGGCTCGGCTATCACAAGTAAAAAGTCCCTTAAGACTCAACACCAAAAGCCCTGCATTCGATAAATGCAGGGCTTTTTTCTGTACAAAGCATCCACCCGTGTGACCCGCACTAAGCAAACAGACCACAAGATTGACACGCAAACCTTAAATGCTATGATGAGAATGGGCATTAACCAATAAATCAAGGCACTTAAAAGGGACGAAGTGGCAGTGGCAACAGACCCGTTCGATCACTCTGAGACGAATCATGACTGTCAGACCCTGCGTCAACTCGCGCAAGATGAAGGGGTGTCTGAACCGAGCGACCTCCCCTTCATGTTGCGGCCGCCTGCAGCTACAAGTGCAGCACTACTGATTCATGGTTTTACAGGAACGCCTTGGGAAATGCGCCTGATTGGTGAAGAGCTGGCCAATGCCGGCATTGCCAGCCTTGCCGTTCGCTTGCCAGGCCATGGCACCTCACCGGAAGACCTCGCCGAAAAACGTTGGGAAGAGTGGTACCATGCCGTTCAGGAGGGCTACAACATCCTCCGCAAGGACTATTCATCAATTTACGGTGTAGGCATGAGTACAGGCTGTTTATTACTCTTGGCGGCGACAAGAACAACCCCGATGAACGGCCTGGTCCTCTTCTCTCCCTACCTGCGGGTCCTGCACTGGCTGGCGCCTTATGCCGGATGGTTGAAATGGTTTCGGCCCTACCAGGTAAAACCAGAAGCAGACAATTCACAGAAGCACTACTATCGGCGCAGACCGGTCGCCGGCATCCACCAGATCAACCGACTGATCAAAAATGTATGTAGCCAGCTGCCACACATAACCTCGCCGGTACTGGCGTTCAACGGTGAAGGGGATGAAACGGTCGATATTGAAAGTGGTCGTGAAGCGATAGACAGGATGGCGAGTGAGATTAAAGAATACCGGCGTTACGGCACCGATGCCCCCCATGTGTTAACCCGTGAGGAGAATCCATATCGTGTAGAGATGTTTAGCCAAACAATCGAATTTATTCAGGGCCTCGAAGACCCGGAGCCCACCGTCTCGACAAGATAGTGATACAGAGAAGTCACAGCATGACGCGTTTGTTCTAACGAGCCTGAGTTGTCTATCACGAAATCTGCTTTCTGCACCTTATCTGCCTGCGGCCATTGGGCAGTAACCCTCTGTTTGGCCTCCGCTTCGCTTATTTCATCCCTCTTCAAGAGACGTTCCACCTGTAAGGCAGGATCAATCACCACAACCAGAATCTGGTCAACCCGGCTCTCGGCGCCGGCTTCAAACAGAAGCGGAGCTTCGTAGACGATCAGGTCATGGGGTGATTTTTTCAACTCCGCCAGGCGACATTCAGCAAGATGGGCAATTGCAGGATGAGTGATTAGTTCAAGTCGATGCCTGGCTAACGGATCGGCAAAAACCTTTTGCGCCATCACCTCACGGTTCAGACTTCCCCCTGCCGTCAGGATCTGCAGCCCAAAGGCATCCACCACTTTGGCCAACGTCGGGCTGCCTGAATTTACAACTTCCCTGGCGAGGAGATCGGCACTCACCAGGCTAGCGCCGCACTCGACAAACGAATCAGCAACGAAGCTTTTCCCCGAGGCAATCCCACCGGTAAGACCGAGAATCATGATGCGACCTTTCCTCAAAGCTGGCTGGAATAATCATTCTACCGAGTAGAGATAGGATATCATGACATTTCTCGACAGGACTTTGCAAAAAAAATCAATGAGGCCCTTTAGTGAAACATCAGGAGAAGAAAGTGTCGACAACAATAGCCTCGGGACTGGTCAAAGCGATTAAAATCATTTAGAATGCACTGAGGTTTTGTGACCCTCACCAAACCAGCCTGAAGGATAAATACCGGAACCCTGAACATGGAAAATGCCAGCGAACTCCACAACCTGATCGCAACCGCCCTCACCGGTGTGGTCAAACAGATCAAAGCCGTCAGGTACTACCCTGCGAAACACCCGGCCTTGGAGGCCGCGGCAAAGGAGAGTCTGCGCAGTTTTGAACCGATCCTTGGTGGCGGCAACCACCTTTCTGTGACAATCCGCAAAGAAGGCTTTCTCTTTGATGACAGCCCGGTCGCCAAAGGCAACCAGGTATTAACTCAACTTGCAACATTCTGCTTCGCCCGAAGAATCCAGCACCTGACGTTTTTAGCCGACCTCAACAGTAGCGATCTGCACCACTTTGTCCATTACCTGCGGCTCGATCCTCAAGAGCTCCAAAAACAGGGAGGCGCCGCAGTACTGGTTGGTGGAGAGGAAGTGGATGAAGGTCAAGCCCAGTCTGACGCCCTGGCCCTGGAGACACTTCTGGCCAGAATGGAGCAGGAAAACAATGACGCCCGTTTTCAGGAGGCCATACAGGAGCTGATCCCTCTACTGAGATTGCAACTGAATGACGAGCAGCGTCCACTGGCCATGCGGGCTTTTCTCCTCTTATGCCGGAGCGCTACAGGTAAACAACATTCCGAGGAGCGCAGACAAAAAGCCCGACTGTGTCTTGGTCAACTATCCACCGACACAACAACAGATTACCTGGTCGTATACCTGGCTGAAGAAAAGACCGAGCAGAAAACCCGCAACACCCTCATTCAAATACTAGCCTTCATGGGTAGTAAAATCACAAACCGTCTGATGGAGATCCTGGCTGACGAGAGCTCCGCAGTAAAGCGTAAGCTACTTCACGAGGTCCTGGTGCGCAGCTGCCCGGCCTCGCTACCTGTCATCAATAAATATCTCAGTGATGATCGCTGGTTCGTGGTGCGTAATGCCGTCGCTCTTCTCGGCGACATTCGCAGCCAGGAATCGTTGGCGGAACTCACCCTGCTGTTGCAACATGATGAAATCCGCGTACGCAGGGAGACCATTCGCGCGCTGACCAGAATTGGCGGCAAACGCGCCATTGAAATCCTGTTGCAGACCGCTGCCTCAGACGATCAGGACCTCCGTCGCCAGGCCATCCTTTCGCTCGGAGCCATGCGTGCAGCAGTGGCTTCGCCAACCCTCATGGCAATTCTAAAACAAAAGGGTTGGAGTCAGAGGGGTATTGACCTCAAAAAAGACACCATCCACGCGCTCGGTGAGATTCGCGATCCCGAAGCCATACCAGAGCTATTAAAGATCATCAAAAAAAAGAGCTGGCTACACAGGCAGCTGAACAATGAATTACGTGTTGCAGCGACGGCAGCGCTCGGTGACATAGCAGAAGAGACTACGCGCTATGCTCTGGAAAAAGCGACCAATGACAAGGACAAAGCTGTCGCCCGGGCAGCAGCGCAGGCCCTCATGCAGTTGAACAAGGCAAGCACACATGAACGTTAATGAAATAAAACAGGTCGTACAGGTTCTGGCGGCAGCCATTAAAGGTCTACGCCTCTACGCTGTCAATCACCCCGCCACAGCCAAGCAGGTCGAATCGCTGCAAAACGGCCTGTTCGGTTTATTGCAACACAAAAAGTTAATTAAGATGGGACTTGTGGAAGGGACTCTTTTTGTCGAGGACCACCTCTTCATGGATGAATTCCCGGCAGCCACCGAGCTTGCAACGCTTCTTGAATCTCGCGAACTGATTGGCTTTGAATTCATGTCAGGGCTCTCGGCCGTTGAGATCCAGGCCTTGTTGAATCTGATCCATTCCGGAGGTGGCAAAGGTCAGGATTTCGCAGACGCCCTGGCCTCTCAAGGGGTCAAAAAGATTCGTGCAATTGCCGCGGAAGATGATGACGACGATCAGAAGCCACGCAAGGTCTATCGTAAGGCACTAAAGGTCGTTGACCAGATTTTCCATGATGTACGCATGGGCGAGATCCCCTCTTCCGACGCAGCAATCAACGTCGTTAAGAGCATGGCTCAGCTGACCATGACAGAACCTCATGCCATGATGGCCTTGTCGATGCTCAAAGATTACGACAACTATACCTTTACCCATTCGGTCAATGTCTCGGTGCTGGCCCTTGCCGTCGGCAGAGCCTGTAATCTCACCGACGAGCAACTTAAAACCCTTGGTCTCGGCGGGCTGTTGCACGACCTCGGAAAACTTCGTATAGATGTTGACATCATCACCAAGCCCGGCCGTCTGACCGATGCCGAATTTGACGTAATCAAAGAGCACCCCAGTTTCGGCGCTGAAATCGTCAAGGAAATGGAGGATGTCACCCCGGAAGTCATGCAGATTGTCCTCGGTCATCATCTGCGTTACGACCGTTCAGGTTACCCAGCAGTCGCGGTCGGCAACATCGATTCGCCGCTGGTGGAAATGACTGCTATCGCTGACGCATACGATGCCATGACCACCCTGCGCTCATACCAGCGCCCGTTTACTCCACGAAGAGCAATCACCAGGTTAAGGGAGATTTCCGGTTCTTTGCTGCACCCGGATTTTGTCGTAAACTTTGTCGAATCGCTCGGGCCCTATCCCGTGGGTAGCCTGGTTCGTCTCGACAACAACGAAATCGGTCTGGTCACCAAGGTTGACACCCAAGACACCAGTCTGGTCGACATCAAAATCATCTTCAACGCCGCGGGCACACTCCTCGAAGAACCGCGCAGAATACAATTACGACCAAACCAACCAAGAAGCATCGTTGCTGAAGTCGACCCACAGACAAAGGGCATCGACGTAACAGACTTCTTCGATTTTGACTCCTAAAACAAATAAGGGCCGGAAGAATCATCTTCCGGCCCTTTATTAATTTTTCAACCAGCCCCCACAAACCAGCCTCCAGTCCCCGGAACTAGCCTTTCAGCGGCAACTCACTTAACGCCTCAACAGCAGCAATACGCACTGTCGCGCGACTATCTTTGGTCAACTTCATCAGTGATTCAACGCTATCGGGGGAACCGATCGAGCCAAGAGACCTGGCGGCGCTCGCCACCAACTGCTCATCATCTTCTGCCAATAAGGAGACGAGATAAGGAGCAAGGCGCACATCATCAAAGTGGCCAAGAGCTTCTGCAGTATGAACGCGAACTGAAGGAGACGGATCTTTGAGGTGTTTGACCAGACTGCTGAGCGATTTAGGGTGGGCTTTTACACCGAGGACCTGAATTGCTGCTCCCCGTATATCGGCATCAGTATCTTTCAGCAAGCCGATCAGATGCGGGAAAATGTCCGTCGACTTAACCTTCTCCATGGCAAAAATCGCCTTGACCCGCTGGCCACGCTTGTCTGATTTGAGCTCCTGAATAATCTGCTGCAGATCCTGGAGTGATTCAAGGCGTTCGAGTGCGGTGGCCGCAGCAACGCGAACCTCTTCCTCGGAATCATTCAGTAGCTCAATGAGCAGGTTGCGTCTTTGCTCGAGTGACATAAAACCCCCTCAGATAAAATTAACAGTGTCAAAGTTACCAGAAACCAACCGGAGGCGCAAACATGAAAAAAGACTGAAACGAGAACGGGCAGGACTTAAAAAGTCCTGCCCGAAGGATTGATTCCCTACAACTGTGAATTAAAACGGGATATCGTCGTCGGGGTTGAACGGTGGTTCCTGTGGCGCGGAAGAAAAATTCTCCGTCGGAGTGGTCGGACGACCGCCTCCTCCGCCACTACCGCCACCTTGGTCACCGGCGCGACCTAGCATTTGCATTTCGTTTGCGACAATCTCGCTAATGTAGCGTTTATTGCCATCACGGTCGTCGTAGGAGCGATTTTGAATGCGGCCTTCAATGTATATCTGCTTGCCCTTGGTCAGATACTTACCGCAAATCTCGGCAAGACCAGCCCAAACCACAATATTGTGCCACTCAGTCTTGTCCTGTTGCTCACCCTGTTTGTTCTTGAAGCGCTCAGTAGTCGCTAGAGAGAAAGTACAAACTGCCGTGCCTGACGGCGTGTAACGCAGTTCAGGATCTTTCCCCAGATTGCCGACCAGAATTGCCTTGTTAACTGACATAGAATCTCCTCCATTGCATTTGATTGAAAAAGCAGTCTAGCCGAATCCGTGCGGGCTGTAAAGAGCTCTTAAAATCACTCTTCAAAGCTAAACAATTACCAGCGGTTGCAGGAAGGATAACCATTTGATAACGCGTCACAAATTACGGTCAATCATCGAAACTGTTTGTTTTCACAGTGTCACGACAAAGCTGACTGGAGAATCCCACTGGAATGAAAAGGATTTTTTGCCATTCACTTCCAAAACAGCTTATAATTGTATCGGTTTGCAGCGCTTCAGGGATTTTTGGGCAAGACATACAAAACACCAAGGGTCAGAATCCATCAACCTTACTGATCTCCTCTCACGCCTTGACACCAAAAAGGCTGTAATCGTGAGATAGGACTGGAAATCAGGTGACAACTACAGGGCAGGCACAATAACGAGTCAGGCGTAAGTGCCTGAGTGCATTGAGGATAAAGCCGCATGCGTATACTGATCATAGAGGATCAACCAGAAATTCTGCAGAACATCGCCGACTTCCTTGAACTGAAGGGCTACTTTGTTGACTGCGCCTACGACGGTCTGGGTGGTATGCACCTGGCAGTTACGCAATCCTTTGATTTGATTATTCTCGACCTTATGCTTCCCGGCATGGATGGCATCACCCTCTGTCAGAAGCTGCGCCAGGACGCTCGGGTCGACACACCGATCATTATGCTCACGGCTAGAGACAGCGTCGATGACAAGCTCTCCGGTTTTCAGGCCGGCGCGGACGATTATCTGGTCAAGCCTTTTTCATTGCCAGAGTTGCATGCCAGGGTCGAGGCTATTTTACGTCGTGGCCAGACCAGCCAAAGAAACCTGTTAACGATCGGTGACCTGAGCTACGACATGAACAGCCTGGAAGTGACCCGCCAGGAAAAGAGTCTAAAGCTCAGCCCAATCGGCCTGAAGATCCTGGAAATGTTGATGAAAAAAAGTCCTCATGTTGTCAAGCGGGAGGCCCTTGAAGAACTCCTTTGGGGAGAAGACCTGCCGGGCAGCGACAGCTTACGCAGCCATGTCCACACCCTTCGCCAGACCATCGACAAACCCTTTAATTCTCCCCTGCTGCACACAGTACATGGCATCGGCTATTGCCTGAAAGCCCAATCAGATGGAATTTAAATCGCCCCTTTCACAAAGGATTTTGATTTCTTTTATTCTCCTGACAACAGTGGTCAGTGGCCTCTTCAGCTTCGGCATCATGGCCGCGATCAACCTTGTCAAGGAAGACCTCGTCACAGCTGAGTTCAATCGAAAGTTTCCTGACATTCTGGTCGACTACGAACGTGGGCAGACACCGCAACTGGACCTGGGAACCCAATTCTACAGCGGTACGGAAGGTCTGCCCTATTACCTGCACGACCTGGAGCCGGGCTTCAACGAAGTGGAAAGCGAACAGAGTTCTTTTCATGTCATGATGTTGAAGGAGAAAGAGAGGCCTTTTTACCTTGTCCAGGAGCAGACGAATTCGGGACAACATGAGAACCTTTTGCAAATCACTGTCATTGCAGGCTTTTTCCTCAGCGTCATAGCCTCGTTAATACTCGGCATCATGATGATCAGGAGAATCATCGCCCCGGTCAAAAGGCTGACTGACCAGGTGCATAACCGTGAGAAACTCCTGCTTGATGCACCGCCCCTTTCTTCGGGATACACGAACGATGAGGTTGGCAGACTGGCGCAAGCTTTCGACAGAACCATCGGCATGTTGCAGGAATCTCTCCTGCGGGAGAGCCTCTTCACCAGCGATGTCAGCCACGAACTCCGCACCCCCTTGATGGTCATAAAAAGTTCCTGTGAACTGCTCATAGCAAAAGATCAGCTTGATGACTATACCCGTCAACGTATCGAAACGATCAACAAGGCAACCAGAGAGATTCAGGAATTGGTCGACGCTTTTCTAACCCTGGCCCGGGGCAAAGACACCGAGCAGGAATCGACCTCGCTGACAAATGTCATTCACAGGACTTTGCACGAGTGGCAAAAACTAGCAGGGGAGAAAGGTCTCACATTCACCCTGAAAGAAAATGGGCAGGGCCAAGAAAGCCTGGACGATTTATTTCCTGCCCCACTGTTGAGGACAGTGTTTAACAACCTGATATTTAATGCAATCCATCACACCCAGGAAGGGGGCGTCACCCTGACAGTTCAGGCGAAAGGGTTTTCAGTCAGCGATACCGGGTCCGGCATTTCGGAGTCCGAGAAGCAAGCCGTATTCAAGCCCTTTTACCGTGGCGAATCACACAGCAGAAAAGGCCTCGGTCTCGGCTTGTCGCTTGTTCAGCGTATCTGCCAACGTGAAGGCTGGGATATTTCGATAAGTGACAATCAGCCGACCGGCTCCTGCTTCACCGTTTCCCTTAAAAAATAACTTTTCACGTTTTTTTCACATTTTTTCAACATTCCTGTCACACCCACTCCTTTAAAGTACGAATCAACGCTGCAACTCTTAGAGCCCTTGATCAGGAATTTGGACCGATCAAGCGGCGTTACCACTCTGAGAGAGAAAACATAGAAAACACCTCCTAACCTCCTCATAGGTTGCCTCCGGGGCTTTGATTGTACATAAAGCCCCCCTTTTTTTAAATCACCTCCCACAAATTTTCTACTCCACTTTGTCGCATCAACCAACTCTAAGTTATGGCAACCCTATCGTCTTAACAAAACTTTCCTTAGCCATATGAAGCAAGACAATTGCTCGAGAGGCCAAGCTGGACTAATATTCACAGCATGATTTCTTTAATTATCAATGCTGACGACCTTGGCTGCAATGCATTACGCGACCGTGGCATCCTGGAAGCGTACCAACAAGGGATAGTTACAAGCGCTTCAATACTGGCCAATGGATCATCTTTCAACATGGCAATAGAACAGGTTAAGGGTTCTAAACTTCCGGTTGGAGTCCACCTGAACCTCGCAGACGGGAGAACTCTAACCGGACCGATCAAAGGGCTCACAGATAGCTCCGGCAACTTGCCAGGAAAAAAGGAACTGCGGCGACACCTTACTGCCAACGGTTTTGACCCTGAAGAGATCCGCAAAGAGTTGAAGACCCAGATTCAGCGCATTCTTGAAGCAGGTGTAAAACCAGACCACCTCGATGGTCACCAGCACTGCCAGCTGTTTCCCTGCCTGACAACAATGGTCACGGAGCTCGCTCGCGAATACGGTATCCCCGCCATGCGCTCAGCCCTGCCGGCAGACATCAGCCTTAAAGATCCGAGCGACCCCTTGGGTAAGGAGTTGGCCCTCTACCGTCAGCTTGGTCACGGAGCCAAGGAGACCATAATGACTGCGGGCCTACTGACACCGGACGGCCTCATGGGCATGCCTTTACTCAATCAACTCGACAAGACCAGTCTCTGTAATTTTCTAGAAAATGTCACTGAAGGATTCTGGGAACTCATGGTTCACCCTGGCTACACCTGTGACTCGGACAATCCTTTTGATGGCCCTCAACGCGAAGTTGAACTTCTGGCGCTTCTCTCCCCGGAAGCGAAACAGATCATTGCACGCCGCAATATCAGCCTGTGCCATTTTGGAGATTTATCATGCGCATCCTGATCGTTGTACCAGAACAGGATCGTATCAGCGGCAACTGGGTTACCGCCATGCGTTTTCAGCAAGGCTTGAGCGCTCACGACCAGCAGGTTATCGTGGAGGGGACCGGCCTGCAACCGGAGCCGCACTTTCTGGAACGCATTCAGGCCTTTGCCCCCGACGTCACCATCCTGCTACACGCCTATCGTTCCGGAAAACCGTGGCTGACGGCGACAGCCGGCCGCAGGCTCCCAACAGTAGTCTTACTCACTGGCACAGACATTAATCACGGCCTTGAGAATCCGCAGCAGCAAGACGTCATCAGCAGGATTCTGCGTCAAGCGGAACTCGTCCTGCTACAGAACCCATTACTTGCAAAGGCTCTCTCTTCAAGCCACCCGGAGCTCAGCGTAAATCTGAGAGAGCTGCCACCAGGGATCAAATTGGGCACGGAGGAATATCACCTGCGCGACAGGCACCAACTGGCAAAAGAGGCGACACTTTTCCTTTGCCCGGCGGGACTGCGCTCTGTGAAAGGGCCTTTGGAACTACTGGAAATGTTTGATCAAGTTATCACGCACAGTTCAGACGTCTTGCTTGCCTTCTGCGGGCCAATAATCGAAGAGGAGTACAGCCAACGTTTTCTGTCAGCCCTGAAGGCACGACCATGGGCTCGCTACCTTGGAGCCATTCCAACACAAGCGATGGCAAGCGCCATGCGCGAGGCCGATGTCGTGGTCAACAACTCTCAAACCGAAGGTCTCGCAAATAGCCTTTTGGAAGCCGCGACACTTGGTATTCCGATCCTGGCACACAAGATTCCCGGCAATATCGCGGTCGTACAACACGAAACCAACGGGCTGCTCTATACCAGCCAGGAGGAGTTCGTTGATTACAGCATACAGCTGCTCAACGGCAAAAGGCGTCAACAATTATCCTCTCCAGATCCAGGTTGTTACGACCCAGACAATGAGGCCTTAGCCCTTTTGACGTTCCTTCAACAAGCAGTGCCGAGTGGAAAGTAGTAGACTCTATCAGGTTCAAGAGAAGTCTTTTGTGACAAAGGCAGGAGACAAAAAAACATCTCTAGTTGAACCCGCACCCCTATATCGCATACTATTTACACGAGCTGCTGAGATTCCAATTTCGAAGGAGATCCATTTGCGGAAACATTTCGGCGAAAACTTATCCCCCGCAGTCAAATACTGGATCTTCTTGATCGGCATCGTCACCGTGATCTTCACCGTGATCTTCGGCAGCATTGTGGCGTCCTACCACAACCTGGCTCCGGAAGGACAAGTCGTTGCTGAAAGCCTTTTTGAAAAACTGCTCCCCTTCGCCTTTGTCGGCTCGATATTCCTGGTTGCCTTCATCTGCACCATGGTCAGCCTGCTCTTTCGCTACTACGTCATACCGGTGCTGCGCATGGCCGAACAGACCCGCCTGATCACTGCCGCCAACCCCGACTTCCGCATCTCCGTTGAAGGCGCTCGAGAGATGATCATGCTGGCAAATATCATCAACGAATCGGCCGATGCCTTTCAAAAACTACAGAGTGAGGTTGACAGCAAGATCAGTCATTCCAATCGAGCACTCAAACGAGAACGCAATCGTCTTGCGGCCCTGATGTCAGAGTTACCTTACGGTGTCGTTGTCTGTAACAGGGACGGCAAGATTCTGCTTTACAACCGCCGGGCGCAGGAGATGCTTCAAGAAGCCGAGAGCACTCAGCAAGGGGGAGCCATCGGCCTTGGCAGGTCGATCTTCAGCAGCCTTGAACGAGATCCGCTGGTCCATGCCCTGGAAGTCATGAACCACGCTTTTGCCCTAGACCAGGTAAAGCCAGCGCTCGGTTTGATGACCAAACTCTGCGGGGACCGTTTCATTCGCGTCAATATGGCACCGGTAACCGATGATAGCGAATCAGGTCGTCAGCTCTCCGGGTTTGTGCTCTCACTGGAGGACATTACCGGCGAAATCGATGCTGACAGTGAACGTGACCAGCTTCTGCAAGGGATGGTCGATGCGGTACAGAATTCACTCGGCAAGTTGCACAAAGGGATCAACAGCAGCTGCGAGATGCCTGGAACAGGTGAGGACGCCTGCAATCGTCACCGGGAGGCGATCAACCAGGTCACCAAAGACCTGGAAGAACACCTGGCTTTGGCCAGAAAACTTTACAGTGAACACCGCCTTGCCTATGGCAATCGAGAAAATGTGATCGCCGACACCCTGCTGAAGTTGATCGCAAAAAACCTCTACGAACGTTTTGCCATTGAGACTGAGACGCACGTCAACCGGACCCTCTGGCTGAAGATCGACAGTTACGCCATGGTTCAGGCCTTTACCACTCTTGCGGGTCTTCTGAATGCTGAATATGCGGTGACTACAATCAAGCTGCAACTCGATGAAGAGCACGATTCACTGGCAAATATTACATTGCAATGGCAGGACCAGACGGTTCCAGGCCAGGCGATCCATGACTGGCAGACAGCACCACTCTTCATGGACAGCGACGGCGCCGCGGATTCTCCGCAAACAGTCATTTCCGCACACGAAGGAGAGATCTCCATTATCAAGAGTGACGAGATCTTCTGCACCGGCATCAAGGTGACACTGCCCACTACGCTGGCCGAGGAACCTGCCGACCTGCAGTCTTCAGTGTCGCCCCGTCCGGTCTCATACGAGTTTGATCTCTTTCACCAACCAGGTCAGGAGGCTCTCGGTAAAATTTCTTTGCGCAAACTTTCATTCGTCGCATTTGATACCGAGACAACCGGGCTGAACCCTTCGATGGGTGATGAAATCATTCAGATTGGAGCCGTGCGTATTGTCAACGGTCGTTTGCTGCACGATGAATGTATCGACCAGTTGGTCAACCCGCAACGACCGGTGCCCAAATCTTCTGTTGAGATCCACGGCATCGACCCGGACCTGCTGTCGGCACAGCCGATCATCACCGAGGTCCTTCCCGACTTTCACACCTTTGCCAGAGATTCGGTGTTGCTCGCACACAATGCCGCCTTTGATATGCGTTTTCTACAACTCAAGGAAGAGGCCATCGGCCTGCATTTCGACAATCCAGTTCTGGACACCCTGCTTCTGTCATCGATCGTTCACCCGAACCAGGAGGGCCATTCCCTGGATGCAATTGCCGAACGTTTTAACCTCACCATAGTTGGCCGTCATACAGCGCTTGGCGACGCCCTGGTCACCGCAGAAATTCTTCTAAAACTCATCCCTCTACTGAAAGCTCAAGGGATTCATACCCTCGAAGACGCACTGATCGCTTCCAGTCAATCGCCTTTTGCCAAAATCAAGTATTAAGTCCGAAACTATTCTCGAAACCGGCATCAGCGATAAAATACGTGAAGAAGCTTGACAAACCGGCCCTATACTGGTGTACTTAAACGTCTGGTTTTACAGGACAAATGATATTAATTACCGTAGATGTTCCACATCCCGTGGCACATGACATTTGTTGTTCATTTTTACCCGTGGAGGAGACAGATGAAAAAGCTGAAGTTTCTCGTTGTATTGTCCCTGGTCGTTCTCTTTGCGACCCCCGCCCTCGCAGCTGACACCATCAAAATCGGCTTCAACATCCCGATGACCGGAGACATCCCGGAAGTTGGGGAAGGCTCCAAAAACGCCGCTGAAATGTATCTCGCAGATATCAACGGCGCCGGGGGCCTCGAGGTCGGCGGCAAGAAGTACATGCTTGAGTTCATCTACATGGACAACGAGTCTAAAGCCGACTCGGCAGTCAACGCTGCCCTCAAACTGATCGAGCAGGAAGAGGTCGTGGCGATTATCGGCCCCAACTCCTCCAAGCAGGCAGTTCCTGGCGGCGGTACCGCTAACGAAAACCGCGTGCCGATGATCAGTCCCTGGTCGACCAATCCTAATACCACACTGGACCGTCCATGGGTTTTCCGCGCTGCCTTCCTTGACCCCTTCCAGGGGCCAGTAGTAGCCGACTTTGCAGCCAAAAAGTTTGGTGCCAAGACCGCAGCTGTGCTCTTCGACGTCGCTAACGATTATTCTGTCGGTTTGGCAGAAGTATTTAAATCTGCATGGGAAGCCAAAGGGCTCGGCCCGGTCGTAGCCTACGAGTCAAATGGCACCAAGGACCAGGATTTCTCCGCCCAGCTGACCACCATCATTGCCGCCAAACCTGACTTCATCTTTGTGCCGGAAAACTACAACCAGGTCGCCCTGATCATACCGCAGGCGCGTGATCTCGGTTACAAGGGCCCGTTCATGGGTTCCGATGCCTGGGGCACTCCAGACCTGGTCAAACTCTGTGGCGAGCAGTGCAACGGTCAGTACTTCTCAACCCATTACGCTGCAGCAGGTGCCAAGGGTGCGACCAAGGTTTTCATCGACCGATACGAGGCAAAATACGGTGCAGAACCAGCTGACTACGCTGCCCTGACCTGGGATTCCATCGGTCTGATGGTGGAAGGGATCAAAAATGCGGGGAAGGTTGAATCCAACCCGCGCAAAATGCGCTCCGCCATCCGCGATGGTCTGGCTGCCATCAAGTCTTTTGACGGCGTCACCGGCTCGTCCAAGTTTAACGAGCAGGGCGATCCGATCAAGTGCGCTGTTATAGTTAAAATCTCCGACGAAGGAACCTTTGTCTTCGAAGAGTCTGTCTGCCCATAACAAGCAAAACACATTAAGCAGGAAAAAGGACGGGGGTCCACGGACCCCCGTCCTTTTTTGTCCAATTCCGAGTTGGTAATCAAAGACCAGAGAATCAACGATTGATGCATTCACAAAAAAAGATTAAAGTAGAGCGCCGAATAAAAATAACTGCAAAGCTGCTCTAGCTGTGCAACACTCACAATAATTATTTCAAGGAAGTAGAGTCTAGTGGATTTCATTATTCAAAATGTTTTGAACGCCCTGCAGTGGGGGAGCTTTTATGCTCTCATCGCCCTGGGTTACACCCTGGTTTACGGGGTGCTGCGCCTGATCAACTTCGCCCATGGCGATATCTTCATGGTCGGGGCCTACATCTCCTTTTTCGTGGCCAGTTTCCTTATCGGCCCGCTTGCCGGGCTCTCCCCGGAGATGGCCTTCGTCATCACTGTGCCCCTGACCATGGCTCTAACCTCGCTAGTCGGCGTGACCCTGGAGCGGATCGCCTACCGGCCCCTGCGGCGCAAAGGCGCACACCGGCTCTACGTGGTCATCACTGCGCTGATGCCATTCTGGTCTTCCTGTTTCTGCAGTGGGTGGTGACACGTACGCGGGTCGGGATGGCGATGCGGGCCATCTCTTATGA
The DNA here is from genome assembly GCA_012974435.1 of Desulfuromonadales bacterium. Classification (GTDB taxonomy): domain Bacteria; phylum Desulfobacterota; class Desulfuromonadia; order Desulfuromonadales; family BM103; genus M0040. Next base: position 27,631 of record JAAXQF010000016.1, read on the forward strand.
TAAATTTGCAATCCCGCTGATGGGTATCCCCATCGACAGCATCATCGTCGTCACCTTTGTCCTCGGCTCAGGGTTTGCAGGTCTGGCCGGGCTGCTGTTCGCCATGAGCTATCCGGTCCTGGAGCCGTTTATGGGGATGCTGATCGGCTGGAAGGCTTTTATCGCCGCAGTGGTTGGCGGCATCGGTGACATCAAGGGGGCGTTTGTCGGCGGCTTCCTGCTCGGCTTCATCGAGGTGGGCGTAGTTTCGGTCTTCCCCTCGACCTACCGAGACCTGTTCGCCTTCACCATCCTGCTGCTGATTCTGTGGATGAAGCCCTCCGGGCTGTTCGGCATTCCTCAGTCGACCAAGATATAGGTTGGGAGATAATGATATGAAAAAATACTCTCTCAACATATTGCTGGTCGTCTTCGCTATCGGGCTGCTATTCGCGGCCCACTTCCGCATCATCGACGGCTACATCCAGATTGTTGTCATGACCATCGGCATCAACATCATGATGTCCACCAGCTTGAATCTGGTCAACGGCAACATGGGCGAATTTACCTGTGGCCACGCGGCCTTCATGTGCGTGGGCGCCTATATCTCGTCAATCCTCTCAGTTTTCTGTTTCGGTACCAAGTTTGGCGAACCGCTGCTGCCCGCTGCCTCAGTGGTGATTGTTTTCCCCATCATCCTGCTGATCGGCGGGGCTGTGGCTGCCGTCTCCTCGCTGCTGGTGTCAGTTCCTTCGTTCAAAACCCGTGACGACTATCTGGCGATCATTTCCATCGCCGTCAACTACATGATCATCTCGGCTATAGAGAACATGGACTTCGTCGGCGGGTCGCGCGGTTTTCAGGGGATGAAGGATACTGTCTGGGCGATGGTCGACATCTTCGATGGCCCATGGATGCTTTTCTGGGTAATCAACTTCACCGTCTTCTCGGTCTGGGTAATCCGACGCTTTATCTCCTCCACCTATGGCAAGGGCGTCAACGCCATCTGTCAGGACGAGGTGGCGGCCGAGATCATGAGCGTCAACACCAACAAGATCAAGATCATCAACTTCATGGTCGCCGCCGGTCTGGCGGGGTGCGCGGGCGGTCTTTACGCCCACATCATCGGCTACGTGAACCCGCAGTCCTTCAATATACTCAAATCGACTGAGGCTCTGGTCATGGTTTATCTCGGCGGCATGGGCTCTCTGTCCGGCGCTATCATTTCCGCTATTATCTTCACCGGGCTCTTGGAAGTGCTCCGCTCCCAGGCGATCGTCGATGGCCTGCTCTCACCGATCACCTTTATGTTTCCCGACTGGGAACCCTCAGCAGGCGTCATTAAATGGGTCATGATCCCGCTGCTACTGATCATTGTCATGCAGTTCCGCTCCGAAGGAATCATGGGCAATCGGGAATTGGGAGATGTCTTCCCCAAACTGAAGAAATTTTACAGGTTTAAATGATGGCACAGACACAAATACAAACAGAATCGACGCCAGTCCTTGAAGTACGCGGCTTGACCCAGCGCTTCGGCGGTCTGAAAGCGCTCAACGACTTCAATGTCACACTGATGCCGGGAGAGCTCTCCGGACTGATCGGTCCCAACGGCGCTGGCAAAACGACGGTCTTTAACCTGGTCAGTGGCTTCTATCAGCCGACCGAAGGCGAAATCCTGATCTGTGGTGTCAAAACCGCCGGGCTCAAGCCGCACAAAGTCACCGCTCTAGGTGTCGCCCGAACCTTCCAGAACATCCGTCTTTGGAACGACATGACCGTATTGGACAACATCAAGGTCGCCCAGCACTCGCAACTTGGCTACGGCTTCTTCCATAGCGTCGCCCGCAGCAAAACCTATATGAAGCGCGAAGCGGAGATTGAGCAGGAAGCATTCGAACTTCTTGAGGTGTTTGATCTCAAGGATTTCGCTTATGATTTTCCGAGCAATCTGCCGTACGGAACCCAACGTAAGCTGGAGATCGCCCGCGCCCTGTCGGTCCATCCGCAACTCTTGCTACTCGATGAGCCGGCCGCCGGTCTCAACTCCAACGACGCGAAAGATCTGATTCGGCTGATACGCTGGATCCACGATACCTTTGACGTGACCATTTGGATGATCGAGCACCACATGGACGTTATGATGGAACTTGCCACGCAGATCAAGGTCATCGACTTCGGTGAAACCATAGCCGATGGCAACCCGGAACAGATCCGCAACCATCCCGCGGTCATCACCGCCTACCTGGGAGATGATAATATCTAATGCTTCTGCAAGTCGAGAATCTCGAAGTTAAATACGGCAATATCCAGGCTTTGCACGGGATCAGCTTTCATGTGAATGAGGGCGAAATCGTGACCCTGATCGGTGCCAACGGTGCCGGAAAGACCACCAGTCTTCACACCATTACCCGCTTGCCTCCCCCTGAAGCTCCGCGTGTTATTGCCGGGGATATCAAGTTTCAGGGTGAGTCGATCCTCAAGACCAAGCCAAGCGATGTAGTCAAAGAACTGCACCTGGCTCTCTCTCCCGAGGGACGGCGGATCTTCGGCAACCTGACGGTAATGGAGAACCTCACGCTCGCAACCTATGCCCGCGAGAAGGATGCCGATCTGGATGCAGAATATGAGCGGATTTTTGATCTTTTTCCACGCCTGCACGAGCGTCGCAAGCAGCGCAGCGAATCTCTTTCTGGAGGTGAGCAGCAGATGCTCGCCGTTGGCCGCGCCCTGATGACCGGCTGTAACTTTTTGCTCCTCGATGAACCCTCGATGGGCCTGGCGCCAGTGCTAAAGTACGAGTTGTTCCGTAAGCTCAAGCAGTTGAATGAAGAAGGGATGACCATTCTTCTAGTTGAGCAAAATGCAAACCTGGCCCTCCACTTAGCCCACCGAGGTTATGTTCTTGATACTGGTAATATTGTTGCCGAGGGGACCAGTGAGGAATTGTTGGGGAATCCTGAGGTTAAGAAAGCCTATCTAGGCGGCTAATTGCCAACTCAATCAAGTCCCTTTCTAGAAACTCTAAGAAAATCTATACTTCACTGAAATACAGTCACTTTTTTAGCAAGGCTGTATTTCTGATGCCTTTCGCGTGACAATTTTCACCCCACCTGAATAAAATACAAAAAGCTTGATATTTTGGATACTTCGGCTAGCATTTAAAGTACTGCAATGCTTTTTTTGCCGAAAGGAGTGAATCATGCTAAAGAATCCCAGCAAGAAACTGAGCAAGGAAAAACTCTCCAAAGAATCCCCGAACTTCACCAAACCGGTCTGGGGTGACTTGGAAATGTCATGCGAAGATTGCAACTTCAACAGTCAGGATATCGACACTTTCCCTTGCGCTAAATGTCACACCCGCCACTAACCAGATCTCAAGAAAGATGACTTTTGCCCATTAGCAAAAGTCATCTTTTTCCCTTTGTGAGTTGAAACCTAAAAATTCACACTCTCAGTTTCGTAGGCCAAAGCATTTCCACACTAATTTACCGTTATTCACTCCAACTTTAATCTTGACTAGAGCTATGTATATTTGTATTGTCTAAACATGCTAACCAAAG
>JAAXQF010000108.1 GCA_012974435.1 Desulfuromonadales bacterium
TTTATTCGGATTGCTTTACACCCTGAGTCTCAGTGCAAAAAAGATTTTTGTAACAGGCGCCATGGCTCTGGTTATAGGGTTCTCCATGGCAGGCTGCGGTGACGCTGGCAATAGCCTGGAGGACACATCAACCCATACCTCCATCTCTTTACCAGGTGACCCGATTCTGGCTAATCCGCTGACAAGCGTTCTGGTCAAGGGCAACGCTGAATATCACGAGGCCTATGACCTCAAACCAGCAACGACCTACTACTGGAAAGTCGTCGCGGTAGATGTTTCAAATCCAAACCTGAAATATGAGAGCTCGACAAATACATTTACAACGGCAACCCATTAAGCAAGAAAATTTACATTATTTTCTCTATTTCGCGCACAAGTCATTCCAGTACACCTTGAAAGCGAAATGATCTTAACTACTTAAAAAATAGAGATAAATGTTAAAAAAAATACTTGACCCAAAGGAAAAAGCAGGCTATTTTTTTTCGCATCTTGAAGATATGCACAGTAACGATTTCCAGCAAAGGATCCTTACAAGTAGGCTTCTTAAAATTTAATAGCTCACGATAAAGGCAAAGCCAGAGCGATCTGGTGACGCAAAGCTACGGGTCCTGAAGTTTTCAGGATAGCCGGGTTGCCGAAGAGAGTATTCGAAAGTTTTTCCCTTCCTGCTAACTCCCCCAGCATCGAACACTCACCTACGGTAACGAGGTGAGTGTTTTTTTGTTCGCCAGAACCGTAACGCCTGCTTAGAGGCGCAAGGCAGACAAAGTATCGATGCAGTAGACATTACAAACAAATTATTCCCTCTGAAAAGAGCAAACCATGGGAAACCATGGGGCGCAGAACTACGGGACTTACAGGGATTTCCCTAAAGTCAGCCGGGTCGCCAGAGATCAATTCTGGCGACCCGTTTTTTTTTTGCAAACGGGTCTGTCAGCCAAACAATGGCAAGAGAGGATCCAAACATGTCATCTGTTCACACCATCGGAAAGTTCTTTTTGACTCTAACCATAGTCCTATTATGCGTTACGGGTCAGGCATCAGCAAAAGACGTCAACCTGGTCTGGGATCCAAACCCGGAATTTGAAATTGCCGGATACAAGGTTTATTATGGGGCAATTTCCGGCTCCTACAATGGGACAGGGGCCATCGAAGGGGCCTCGCCCATAGATGTCGGAAACATGACGAATGCCTCCCTGAGCGGGCTCGATGATACAAAATCACAGTACCTCACGGTGACCGCGTATAATTTTACTGGCCAGGAAAGTGGTTTCGCATCAGAAGTTAACTCCCCTGCCCTGGCAAGCGTTGATTTTGATGGTGACGGGTTTGATCAAGCTGTCGACTGCAACGATTATGATGCCAAGATCAATCCTGCAATGGTCGAAATTCGCTATAACGGGATAGACGAAAACTGCAACGGCATGGGTGACGATAACCCCGATGATCTCGATCTGGACGGCTACAACAGCGTCACGGACTGTAACGACAACAACTTCGCGATCAACCCTGGTGCAGTTGAAATCCACAACAACGGACTAGATGAAAACTGTAACGGGATGGGCGATGATGTTCAGGTCGTAACTCCTGAAGGGGTCATTGAAGCGGAAAGCGGCAACCTGACTGCGCCGATGCAAAAAGTTGCCGATCTCGCAGCAGCCAACGGCTCCCATATCCAGACCAGCACCAGCGATAGCGGCACCGCAAGCTACAACTTCAACATTTCCGCTCCGGGTATCTACAAAATTGTCGCGCGGGTTTTTGCCGCCAACAGTGGTTCTGACTCGTTCTTTGTCAATATCGACAACGCTAGCGAAGTCATCTGGGATCTCAACCCGACCGGTTCGGCAAGTGAATTCAACGTCTGGCGCGAGGATAGCGTGACCAGCCGTGGCACCGGGAGCCCCAGCAATCCGCAGTACGATCCCTACACTGTCGAACTCCAAAGTGGAAGCCATGTCATAACCGTCCGCGGTCGTGAGACCAATGCAAGGCTCGACTACTTCCGCTTGGTAAAAGTTGGTGAGATCACCATTGCAGATGCCGATCAGGATGGCTACGATCTGAACAGCGATTGCAATGACAACAACGCCGCCATTCATCCTGGCGCAACCGAAATCCCCTACAACGGGACTGACGAGAACTGCAACGGCATGGCCGACGACGATGATCTCGATCTGGACGGCTACAGCAGCGTCACTGACTGCAACGATAACAACTCCGCGATCAGCCCTAGCGCAACCGAAATCCCCTACAACGGGACTGACGAGAACTGCAACGGCATGGCCGACGACGATGATCTCGATCTGGACGGCTACAAACAGGATTCAAATGCCTCTGGCGGTTCTTACATCGAAGCCATCAAAAACAATACCGGGACAGCAAGCTATACTTTCCAGATCAACACAGCAGGAACCTACAAAATCACTGCTCGGGTCTTTGCTTCGAACAAAGGTTCCGATTCATTCTTTACTGAAATTGACAACAAAGGCGAGGTAATTTGGGATCTAAACCCCACTGCAAATTCGAGCGAATTCAATGTCTGGCGAGAAGATGATGTTACTAACCGAGGAACCGGTAGCTTTAAGGCTCCTCAGTTCGCACCTGTTACTAACCGAGGAACCGGTAGCTTTAAAGCTCCTCAGTTCGCCCCCTATACCGTCGAATTGAGTCAAGGTAGCCATACCCTCACCTTTAGAGGTAGAGAAAGTGGCACGAAGTTGGACAACTTTACATTTGTAAAAATGTAGAAGACCAAATCGCCCCCAGAGCCCCAGCATATACTGCTAGCATGCAGAACAGAAAACAGGTACCCTCAATTAACAAGGCAGTTTGGCATGCTAAACATTCAATTTATGGTCAGTTTTTCTCGACACAGGCGATCATTACTTGACCCAGGAAAGCAATTGAAAAACGTCAACATAAGAACGTTGTAGAGCTTGGTCACCCTCTAATGTGGAAAGACGCGCGTGTGGACAAATCTGAAAACAAAAGCACCATTCAGTACATTCCGCTTTTAGCACTCTGGTTGGGTTGCTGCGCTGCTCGCACCTTGCCAGAGCACAAAATTCAAGATGTACTGAATAGGTTATAAAAAAACAAAGGAATAGGGAGACAACAATATGATTTTAAAAACAATTTCAAAAAAAATGAAAAGTGCTTTATTTTTGGCGATGCTTATCACCCTTCTGGCCTCCACAAGTATGGCTACTACCTACTATGTTGACTACACTGATGGCCGCGATTCAAATCCGGGCACAGCAAGTCAGCCTTGGAAACTTAGCCCTGGCATGAGTGGTTGGTCTGGATCTGCAACCCTGAACGCTGGTGACACCGTCTATTTTGACAAAGGCGATACCTGGACTGGTGGTAGCGGGAAGGCTCTTCTGAATGCGAAAGGCGGCATTACCTACGACGGTGAAACTTGGGGCACTGGGACGAAAGCGATCTTACGCGGAACCGGCACCTTTTCTCAAGCGATTGCTTTAATTTCTGCCGACCATCCAACTTACGAAACCGTCATAAAGGGATTTGAAATTGATTGCGGGAACCGTAACAATAACGGTGCAAATGTGAACTGGCCCACGTCTTACGTTTTGACCGGAGCGGCCAAGAGACTAGAAAATCTCGATATCCACAATCTTTATATGAATAGTGGTGCATACTACAATATTAAAGTTGGATCGACTGGGGGAAAAACAACACGCAATGTCGAAGTCATTGATAATCATATCTATGATACCAATACACAGGGCATTGCCATTTATTCTGCAGTCAACTGTTCCACCTGCCTCATAGACAATGTTCTCGTCAGCAGCAACACTGTAGGTCCAAATGCCTATCCAGCATCTGCTGGCTGGAATGGCACCGGCATACTGCTGAAAAACCGCACAAAAAACGTTACGGTGGAGTACAACACCGTATATGAAACAGCGCTGAATAATATCATTATTCAGGACGACGGAAACAGCGGTACGGACGGCAACACTGGTCTTATCCTCCGCTATAACACCATCTACGATGCTATAAACAAACACGGAATTGCGGTACAAACCCCGGGGGGCGCTGATTTTGAAATGTATGGTAATACCATTTTCAACAACGATAAAGCAGGTCTGGAATTTGCTACGAACTGTGCAGGTACCTTAAAAGCTAAAATTTATAATAATACTTTTTACAATAATGGTAATGGTGACGTCACTATCAGTGATAGTACGCCTCGGGTCGAATTCAACAATAATATCATTTATTCAAAGAGCGGGAAAAAACCCCTAACCGCTTCCGCCAATACCATTACCGCTCATTCCAATAATTTATATTACAGACCAGATGGCGGAACCCTCGTCACCGTTGGCGGCAATTCATACACGGCAAGTAATCTTGCCTCTTTTGAACCCTCAGCTGTTTCTGCCGATCCACAATTTTCCAACCCGGCAGCGAAAGACTTTTCTCTCATGTCAAACTCTCCAGCAAAAGCTATTAATGCTGGAAGTGATATATTAACAGGCGACCAAGACAAGACAGTAGTTACACCACCAAAAAATTTGCAAATAATCTTACAAGGATCATAACTCACGCACTCGTTTCCAAGAGTCGTTCGGTTTATCTCGAAAGGGGTCTATTCAGCAGGCGGGATGTCTGAATAGACCCATCGAAACGATCAAACGCCAGAAGGCTCCCGGCAAAACCTGGCCTCTGCGTTTTGTACCAAATGCCGGCATTAAAAATTGGCGGCTAGAAACCGGAACCCGCTACGACTTGCTGTTCTCTGCCCCCTCTTCCGGTCGGCAATCTGAAGAACGAAACAAAACCCAGACCGATGGAAAGATGAGACGGATACAGGTCCTGATCCAGTCCAGAGGCCAAAAAACACCCCCATGTCGCCTGACAAAAGTCATCCACTCCCTTGCGGGTGGCAAGCCGGTGGGTTTCTTTAATTCCTCCAGTCGCTCAGACATGGATAAAGCACTGTCCCGGCAACTCTTGCGGATAGAGTTTCTGGAACATCTTCCAAAATAACCAGGTGCAATCCAGATTTTAAAGCCAGCCTTTCGAGCCCGTAAACAATAATCGAAATCCCCAATGCCGTGCGTGTAGTCATTGCTCAGGTTCCCAACAATAGCGGCAATACTTGTGGGTATCAGCACCAAATTTCCATTGGCCACGTCACATTCTATCGGTTGTTCACCTGGTTCCAGCATGGAAAAAGTCAATGGACGCAACGGATACTTTTTTTTCAAACCACCATAGGTCAGCTTGCCGCTGTCCACATCACACATAGACCCGACCACGACGCCATCCCCAGCAGACGATCGGTCGAGTAACACCATGGTCTCAAACAGTCTTTTGATTGCGTCATCAAACAGCATGACATCATCATTCAACCACATATAATAATCAAAGCCTTTCCCCAGAGCCTCCCCAAAGGCCAGACGCATTCCGCCGGACCAATACAGGTTGCCGCTCCCCTGCAGAACTTTAACCTCAGGAAAACGCATTTTCACCCGTTCGGCGGTGGCATCAGTACAGCCATCGTCAACCAGGAAGACAGTCACTGCCACGCCATCGATACCTTCCTGCCTCGCCAGAGATTCGAGGCAGTGCAACGTTTTTTTCTGGCGATTATAGCAAGTTAGCAGCACAGATAAGGTTACTTGTTCCATAGAGAAATCCCCACGTTTAGCAATTTGCTAACTACATATACTGATGCTTTCCTTTTTTTGAGCGCACAAACAGGTCCCACTGAACCTTGACGATAAAACAAATATCCTTCAGCACACTCAAGTACGAGCGCAAGGGCAAGGCAGCGGCAGAGGAAGCAACCTTTCGCTCCAAATCGTCATAATCGTAGCCCATGGTTTTAAGGTTTTCGGCTCCCAGAGATTTCAGGTAACGGGAGGCCCAGCGCAACCGAAGGTGGTTGTCAAAACCGTGAACCCACGAGTCAATTGAATCGGGACTCAAAACCTGGTATTTTTTTACCCCGGTCTTGTCGCCCAGACTTCCATCTAACTTGACCTTGCCAAAATCCTCAAGACACCTGGAATCATATTCAATTTCAAGATAGCTACAGATGCCCTGAATGACGGCTTCAGGGTTCAGAGCAAGGTCTTCATATTTTATCTTATGAATATTATCCCCATTATTTTTACAGAAAGACAACAGACCAGAAAGCCCATCAATGGTATCGACCTTGAAGAGGGATATTTTCCATCTGTTTTTGCACCATGAGGAGAGGATGGAAGCAACAACGGCCAAGGGATTCCGCCATAAAACAATAATTTTGGCTTCCGGGAAAATCTTGTAGATATCTTCACAAATCAAATGATAGCGGGGGGTCTTATCAAGAAAATATTTTTTGTCCTGCGATCTTTTTTCATAAAGAGACAAAACAAAATGTCGCAATTCTGCACGATAGTCATCCTCGCCACCAGGAAGTCCGGCAACAAATTCTCCAAAACCTTTCACTGCGTAATTATGCCAGTATCTGGACAACAGCCCGTCTTTCTTGTTGGCATAAACAAACGGTAAAAGCATCCAGGGTTCAGAAGTACTTGCCACCTGTCCGGTGGAAACAATTATCCTCTGAAGTAGAGTAGACCCCGAGCGCGGCAAGGAAAAGATAAAAACCGGACTAACTGCCATACAATTGCCCTTTCAGGTGAAATCAAGGGTTCGTAAAAGCCTGCTGTTTTACGGATGTTATTATCTTGATAAAATCTCTCGACAAAACAGGAATAAGTTTCAGATCAGCAAAAGTATTTATCGACAGGTGCCGATAACAGCTATACGCCATGAGCAGATTTTGCATAACCATGCCGCTGTCTCTTATACACATCT
>JAAXQF010000120.1 GCA_012974435.1 Desulfuromonadales bacterium
GTATAGATTTTCATAGATTCTGATCGCGGCTAAAAATAGGTTCTGATTGTGTTGACAGCAAAAGTTCATTTTTTTTGATTTCCCCTTTGCGTCTTACCGCCTTTCATTGCGACTTTGCGTTACGCTTATATTCTTTAGACTCTCAGGAGGGCTTTACATTGCAGCAAGCTGAACAAAAGAAACGTGTCTTCGTAACTGGCGGGGCCGGTTATATCGGCAGTCATGTTGTCCTCGCTCTCGGCGAGGCAGGCTATGAAGTGCTGACCTACGATAATCTGTCGACCGGTAATCGTGACTCTGTCCTTTACGGGGACCTGGTTGTCGGTGATATGGACGACAAGGAGCTGTTGGTCAAGACCCTGACAGACTTCAAACCGGACGCTGTGATGCACTTTGCAGCCTCGATCGAGGTCGGTGAAAGCGTTTCCAATCCACTCAAGTACTACCGCAACAATTCAGCTAATGCCCTGAACCTTTTGGAGGCTCTGCGTATTACAGGTGTCGGTCAGATGATTTTCTCCTCGACCGCAGCTGTGTACGGCAACCCTGCTGAGTTGCCGGTTGTTGAAGAGACGCCGTTGCTACCGATTAACCCCTATGGCACCTCAAAAATGATGACCGAGCATTTCCTGGCGGATCTGTCGCTGGCAGACAAGGACTTCCGCTACGTTGCCCTGCGTTATTTCAACGTGGCCGGTGCTGATCCGCAGGCTCGACTCGGTCAGGACTACGCCAATCCGACGCACCTGATTACCCGGGCTTTAAAGACCGCCCTGGGGATTTTCCCGAAGTTGCAGGTTTTCGGTACTGACTACCCCACCGAAGATGGCACCTGTATCCGTGATTATATCCATGTTGCAGATCTGGCCCAGGCGCATCTGGATGCCTTGTCGTACCTTTTTGCCGGTGAATCTTCTGCTATTTTTAACTGTGGCTACGGTCATGGTTTCTCTGTCACTGATGTGGTTGATATGGCCAAGCAGGTCACCGGTATTGATTTTCTCGTCGAAGAGACAGACCGCCGAGAGGGTGACCCTGCTGAACTGATCGCCGGATGTGCTAAAATACGTAAAGTCCTGGATTGGCAACCTCGTCATGATGATTTGGAGACGATCCTGAAGACGGCGTGGGCGTGGGAGAGGAAGCTCGTAGCGCGTGGCGAGTAGCGCGTAGCGAGGAACCCTTGTTTAGAAACTTTACTGATTCGTTCTTTATCCTTTTCGCTCCACGGAGCTCAAAATGAAACTTGCTGTTATTGGAACCGGATATGTCGGCCTTGTTACGGGTGCCTGTTTTGCTGAAATGGGTCACAGAGTGACCTGTGTCGATATTGATGTAGAAAAAGTGGCTAAGCTGAAGGAAGGCTGTATCCCGATTTACGAGCCTGGACTGAAGCAGATCGTGCAACGGAATCATGAAGAAGGGCGCCTGCTCTTTACCACTTCGCTTGCCGAGGCAATGGTGGATACGGAGATTGTCTTTATCGCTGTGGGGACGCCTTCGGGAGAGGATGGCTCTGCTGATTTAAAATATGTCATCGGGGTTGCCGATGAGATAGGTACAAATCTTTCTGACTACGCTGTCGTTGTGACCAAATCAACCGTTCCGGTGGGAACCGCAGAGAAGGTTCATGCTGCACTCAAGCAGGCTCTCGACAAACGCGGGGCAGATGTCGCTTTTGATGTCGTTAGTAACCCGGAGTTTCTGAAAGAAGGCGCTGCGGTCGAAGATTTTATGAAGCCAGACCGTATCGTTGTTGGTGTCGCTTCCGACCGGTCCCGTGAGGTTATGCGAGAGCTTTACAAAGATTTCAGTCGCAACCATGACCGGATTCTGTTTATGGGTGTCAAAGACGCTGAAATGACCAAGTACGCCGGCAACGCCATGCTGGCGACCAAAATCTCTTTTATGAATGAAGTTGCCAATCTCTGTGATCGACTCGGTGTCGATGTCGAGAACGTTCGCCTTGGTATCGGTTCTGACAGCCGTATTGGTTATTCCTTCATCTATCCCGGTTGCGGCTACGGTGGTTCCTGTTTCCCTAAAGATGTCCGGGCCCTCATTCATACGGCCGGTGAGAACGATTATAAGTCAGTGGTTCTGCAGGCTGTGCATGAACGTAACGAGGACCAGAAGCACGTCCTGTTTAGAAAAATAACGGCCCGATTCGGTGAAGACCTTAGCGGCCTGACTTTCGGGATGTGGGGTGTTGCCTTTAAGCCCGGCACCGACGACATCCGCGAAGCTCCAGCGGTCGTTCTCATGGAAGAGCTTCTGGGTGCCGGTGCGCGCGTGAAGGCTTATGATCCGGAAGCACTTGAAGCCGCCCGCAACGAATTGCCTGAGCAATGGTTTGCAAATGGATCCGTCACGCTGGTTCGTCATCAGTACGAAGCTCTTGAAGATGTTGATGCCATGGCCCTTGTGACCGAATGGAAGCCGTTCCGCCATCCTGATCTCCGGGCGATGAAAGAGATGATGAAGCAGTTGGTTGTCTTCGATGGCCGTAATCAGTATGACCCACAGAGCCTGAAAGACGAGGGCTTCGAATATTTCGGTATCGGTCGCAGGTGAAATTGGTAAACTAAATTATGGCGTCTTTCTCGCCGTTCAGTTATAAACTATTAGAATTAGTTTGTTTTTGACCTAGTTGTTCAGGAGGTTGTTTTGGCCAAGAATCTCAAGCTTGGAGAGATCCTCAAGCAGGCAGGGATTATTGATGATTTCCAGCTGAATTCGGCTTTGTCTTATCAGCGCCACTGGGGAGGGCGTTTCGGTGAGTCGCTCATAAAGCTCGGTTATCTCACTGAAGATAAGCTGCAGGACTTTCTCGCCCGACAATTTGACCTTCCGCTGATAGAACTTTTCGGACGAAAAATTCCCGAGGATGTTCTGTCTTATATTCCTCTGGAGAAAGCCCGCGAGTTTCATGTCCTTGCGGTCGAGCGAAGAGAAATAAGTGGCACCATGCACCTTGTCGTCGCCATGACTGATCCGACCAATCTCATGGTGATAGATTCACTGCAATTCATGACGGGGTGCCGTATCAAGCCGGCACTTGCTTCCGATGATGCGATCACCTCTGCCATAGAAAAGTATTATGGACCCGAGGTGGACGAACAGGAAGAACTCGATTTCGCACTGGAAGATCTGGCCGAGCCTCCTAAACCTCCACAACCTGTTGTTCCTGTAATGCCGATTCCGGAACCTGAGCCGTTGCCCGCACCTGCACCTGCACCGCCTGCACCTGATATGGGTCACTACATGGCGGCTCTGAAAAAACTTGAAGATCGTTATGAAAACCTTGTTCGCATTCTTCTTGATCGCGATTTAATTAGTCCTGAAGATCTGGACGAGTTGATGTGATGCATTCCAGAGGTAGTAATGTCCACTTTTTTTCGTGAAGTTCTCTGGCAGCGCTTAAGGCGCAACCGCATGGCCATGGCTGGTGCAGCTATTGTGGTGGCTATGTTTTTTCTTGCCATTCTGGCGCCGGTTATCGGCCGTGACCCAGGCGCTATCGATATTGCCCACAGATTGCAGCCACCTGGCCTCGCTTATCCTCTCGGAACCGACGACCTCGGTCGAGACGTTCTGGTCCGCATTCTTTATGGTGCAAGAATTTCCCTGTTAGTCGGTTTCGTGGCCGTCGGTATCGCTACCTTTATCGGTATTCTGCTTGGCGCAATGGCTGGTTATTACGGTCGCTGGATCGACGCATTAATTATGCGCTTTGTCGATATCATGCTCTGCTTCCCGACCTTCTTCCTGATTCTTGCGGTCATTGCCTTCCTTAAACCGTCCATCTGGAACATCATGATTATTATCGGCTTGACCAGCTGGATGGGAGTTGCGCGACTGGTGCGCGCTGAATTCCTTTCCCTGCGTGAACGTGATTTTGTTCTTGCGGCAAGAGCGATGGGGGCAAAAGATGCCCGGATTATCTTTCGCCACATCCTCCCCAATGCGATTTCTCCCGTACTGGTCTCAGCAACACTTGGTGTCGCAGGTGCCATCCTGACTGAGAGTGCTCTCTCTTTCCTCGGTATCGGGGTGCAACCGCCAACACCATCCTGGGGCAACATGCTGATTTCCGGTAAACAAACCCTCGGCACAGCATGGTGGCTCTCTGTTTTCCCCGGCATGGCGATTCTGATTACAGTGCTTGGTTACAACCTCCTGGGTGAGGGGCTTCGCGACGCCATGGATCCGAGGATTAAGGATTAGCTTTAGGCTGTAAGGTGTAAGGTGTAAGGTGTAAGGTGTAAGGTGTAAGGTGTAAGGTGTAAGGTGTAAGGTGTAAGGTGTAAGGTG
>JAAXQF010000435.1 GCA_012974435.1 Desulfuromonadales bacterium
ACGGACCTATAACCAAAACAAAGGCAAGGCAAACTCAAGCTATTTGTTAACGCAAAGACGCGGAGACGCAGAGAGCAATAGTCAGCATTGAGCCATTTTCAAAAGTTTTAAGAGTTTTTCCTCTGCGCTCTTTGCGACTCTGCGTTAAACATTTTTTGGGGTTATAGAACCGTTTTTTTATTCCATTAAAGAGGGGAAGTGATGAACCTGAAACCGGAAGTTGTTGAACAGTTGGAACGCGTTCTTTCCTCGGTGGAGCAACTCCTGCCGAAAGCTATTGAACCGATTGACTGGAGAGAGACCCCTGCTGCCAACTGGCGCAGACACTCCTTTGCCGGCTACCTGGAGGCAATCGAGGATATAGACGAAACCGATCTTGACGATCTGGTCGGCATTGATCGTCAGAAAAAGATTCTGGAGAAGAACACCCGTCAGTTTCTTAAAGGCTATCCTGCCAACAACGTCTTGCTCTGGGGCTCGCGCGGTACCGGCAAATCCTCAGTAGTCCGGGCTTTGCTCAACAAGTATGCGGAGTCGGGCTTGCGGATTGTTCAGGTCGACAAGCACGACCTTGATTACCTGCCCGATATCTTCGCGCAGATCGGCAAGCTGCCTTACCGCTACGTCATCCTCTGCGACGACCTCTCCTTCGAACCCGACGATCCGGGCTACAAGATTCTCAAAAGTGTCCTCGATGGCTCGGTCTACGCGTCACCAAAGAACGTCTTGATCTACGTGACCTCCAATCGCAGACATCTTCTCCCCGAGTTCCACACTGACAATCTCGGCGCCAAAATGGTGCATGATGAAATTCATCACGGTGAAGCGGTGGAGGAAAAAATCTCCCTGTCCGATCGTTTCGGGCTCTGGCTCTCGTTCTACGTCTTCAAACAGGAACTTTACCTTGAGATTGTGCAGAAAACCATTGCTCGGCTCTGTATAGAACATCAGGTGGAACCACAATGGAATGATGAAATGGCTCGCGCAGCTATCAAGTGGTCTCATGAAAAGAGCAAGCGCTGTGGTCGTACAGCGCTGCAGTTCGCACGCCACTGGCTCGGTCAGCATATGTTGAAGGCTGAAGAATAGAAAATCGGCCGGAGACATGAGACCTCCGGCCGATCATTTATTGGCCGCTGTAATAATTTAGTTTGCGTTGTTGCGTGCCTTTTCAAGCCAACCGTTCCACTTTTCTCGGTTTATATCAATCCATTCCTCTGCGTGGCGCTCAATTTGTTTCTGAGATTTCTCTCCGTTCTGCATCCTGGTGTTCTGTTCGTTAATATCAGATAACGGCAGGGTGAAAAGTTCGAAGAAGGTTTTTGCCGACGGGTTTGCCGCAAGGAATTTTTTGTTAGCGACAATCTGGATGTCGGCAACAACGAAGCCCAGCTTGGCTGGATCACTGACCGCCCCCTTAACTCCTGCCACCGTCATGCGGTCGACCGCTTCTATTTCAACCGGACGTGGCTTTATCTCCCGAACATTGATCCCCATCACATCTTCACCTGGCTTGAATTTAAAGATCGTCCAGTTCGGGGCCCAGGTGTAGAAGAAGACCGGTTTGCCGGTTTTGTAGCTCGCCAGGGCATCGGCCATGCTGGCCGTGTAGCCGGCCTTGATCGGGTTGATGTGCTCTTCCATGCCATAGACATCAAGATGATAGGTGATGGTGTTTTCGCAACCCCACCCGGGCGGGCAGGCAACCAGGTCGGCCTTGCCATCGCCGTTACGATCGAAGGCTTCCTTGACTTCGGGGCGCTTGAAATCATCCAACGACTGGATATTGAACTTATCCACTTCACGTTTTGAAACCAGGTAGCCTTGCAAGCCGCCAGCCTTGACGACATAACCGATCACTTCGCCCTTTTCTGCGAAGTCTTTCGGCATATGTTCCCTATGCATCGGGAACCAGCCGTTGGCCCAGTAGTCGACATCACCGTAGGCCAGAGCCTGGTAGAAGAGAGGGTTCTGCAGTTCTTTAGGCTTCTGCACCTGGTAGCCAAGTTCCTTCAGCCCGGCGCGGACCAGGGCTTCCTGAAAATAGCCGGTATTCCAGGTGGCACGGGCAGGTTGGACTTTGACTCCTGCGCCGGGTTTGAGTTGGTCGGCAAAAACCGGCTGGGTCAACGACAATGTCAGCAGTACAAGCAGAATTCTTAGCATACTCTCCTCCCTAAGAGAAACCGTCGAGCAGATGTCTTTAGTAATCGATAATACAAGATTACTCCTCCTGGTCAAATCTCACATAAAAAAAGACTTCGGAATCTGACATTAATTCTCCAGCCTCTGCTTCTGTATTGGGACCTGCTTAAGCACAAGCTCAGCTTTCGCAAACCATTCTTAAAATTCACGCTATACAAGACAAAAAGCCCCAGCCTGCTTTCGCGGGGTGGGGCTTTCCTACAAGTATTACTGCAAATCATTCTCAGAAGTCCTAAGGATATTTGACAAATCAAATATCAACTCAGAACGCTAACAGAGCCTTGATTTAAAGCCTTTCACGTTCCCCGGACCACGCCCCGCGTCGCAAGCTTTCAACCCATCCTGAGATTAATAAAACTCTCCAAATTCGGGCATTTCATATACTCGTTGTGCTCACGCTCGAAACCGATCGTCGATTGCGGTTTTGGCCCATAATCATGGCCGGGAAAAACCTTTGTTTCAGGAGGATACGCGGCCAAACGCAACAAACTGCGGTACATTGCCTCCGGATCGCTGCCAGGGAAATCGGCTCGTCCGCAGCGTGTCACAAAAAGGGTATCTCCGGTAATTAGTGCTCCTGCCGGATTAAAAACCAGCCCACCGGGAGTATGCCCGGGAGTATGAAGAACTTCGATCGTGAGTGAGCCTATCTGGATTTGGCTCCCCTCGTCCAAGGCAATCTCCGCAGCCGGAACGTCAATCGGGTTCGCCGCCAGCTTCGCCCCCGTCACTCTGAGGACCTCGCCATTACCGGCAATGTGGTCACCATGGCCGTGGGTGTTAGCCAGCACCTCCAGCGTCAAGCCACGAGCCTTGACAACACTGAGCAGGCTCTGCGGCGAGATTCCGGGATCAACACCTAGCGCCTTACCGCTTTGTGGACAAACCACCAGATAAGAAAAATTATCGGCACCGGCGACCGGAATCTGGATGATTTCCGGAATTACTTCAGCCACTCTTCCCCCATGAACGGTTTGTTGCCAAGCTTGCAGACTTCACCGTCGATAATTTTAAAAAGATCACCGGTTTTCTTGACGTGCCACTCATCACCCTCTTCCGGAGGCAACGGGAACTCACGACTGCCAAGATAAACATCTTCATTGTCAAGCATGGCCCACCAGTCGAGTGATCCGGTTTGCCAGAGGCGGGTTTTCAGGTTGAACGCCATAAATTACCTCCTTGAAAGGTTCACAAAGTCACCGACCGTCCAGAAACGCGATGGCCTGATTTCATTATGGCCTTGTGTTCTTTTTGTGGCAAGTCCTGAAAGTTGCTAACCCACAACGGTAGAGAGCACCTAGTCATTCAGTGGATCCTCTCCCGTCTGCCACGAAGGCAACACTCGATCACTCAACTGAAAATCCGGCCCATCATGTTCGGTATAAACAATATAGATATGCTCCTTCGGCATCCCCCAACGCACACCTATTTCATCCATAATTGCCAGGGCGAGCCGACGTTTCTGATCGACAGTCCTGCCCAATCGTATATCAGCATTGAGAAAAGCGATCTGGCCATCATCACCGGCACGACCAAAAATCAGGTCATCATGATGATAGCAGCGGAAGGTGATACCGATATGATCGGTACCGGTACTCATGATTGAAGCAAAATGATCGCGGACGGCATCGGCAAAAGCAGATTTTTCATCGCGTTCAGGGGTGAAGTTGAGTTCAAATTGTAAATGCGGCATTATTTCCTCCTCAAAGATCTAATAGTAGCAGAGAAGAGACGATCGGCAATGGACGGTTGTGGATGGTTCCCTTTCCCCCTATAATAGTTCTTCATACTTCACTCATAGATGAGGCCAACTATGAAATTCGTCAAAATGCACGGTGCCGGCAACGACTACGTCTATGTTGACTGCTTCAGGCAAACCATCGAAGACCCCGAAGGCCTGGCCCGTGAAATCAGCGATCGGAATTTCGGCGTGGGCGGCGACGGCCTGATCCTGATTGAGCCTTCGAAAAAGGCCGACGTGAAGATGCGCATGTTCAATATCGATGGCAGCGAAGGAGAGATGTGCGGCAATGGCATCCGCTGCGTCGCAAAGTACTCCTTTGACCATGGCCTGGTGGATCGTACCGAGA
>JAAXQF010000436.1 GCA_012974435.1 Desulfuromonadales bacterium
TAATAAAGCTTGTCTTTGATCAGCGTTCATCATGAATATCAGCGTCCAATAGGCCTTTAAGCCGTTGGCTTTAAAAATCCCCTTCATCCCTGTTAAAAAATATTTATCTATGTGTAAAGGACAAACATGACCCAGAACAAACAAACCAGCCACCAGACCGAACATCAAGAAGAGGGCGTAGAGGTTCCATACCTGGACATCAACCCTGAAACACTTCGGAATATGATCGAAGAGTTTGTTACTCGTGACGGCGCAGATTGGGGAGAGGCAGGCGGCTCAATGGAGGTCAAGATCAAACAAGTACTGAGGCAATTCGAAGCAGGAAAGATCAAAGTCGTTTTCGATCTGACGTCGCAATCGGCGAACATTGTATCAAAGGTTTAAACGATATGTCCCTACAGCCTATATTGCTACACGGCAACACCTTGGGTAAATCAAGGAGCCAACCCAAGAACCATTCCATTGCTGTCCATGAACAATGTGATAAGTTTTAAGCATCTCCCTGTTGTTTGAATTTTCTGGAGTACACTTTTATGTGAGGTAGCGGCTATGAAGGAAAAGACTTCAATCCTTGTCGTTGTCGTGGCTGTGTTTCTGTCAGCCATTTTTGTCCTGACTGGTTGTGGAGGTAGTGGGGGGGGGGGAGGCGATGACCCGGCTCCCGAGGCCCCTAGCCCTTACTTGCTCTTCTATGGCGACAATACCAACCCGGATACTTCAGGTGACGGGCTGTTCAAGATTCAGGATGGGGCCCTCTGGTTATTGAGAACCATCAACAGCTCTGGTAAAAGCCAGGTCCAGGATTTCACTCCCTTTGGAGAAAAATTTATTTTTTCAGCCTGTAACGTCCTTGGCTGCGAGCCCTGGATAACTGATGGAACGCCCGCAGGCACAACCCTTCTGGTAAATCTCAATCTCATTGGTGACAGCAACCCGCAAGAATATACTTTATTCGACGGGGCGATTTATTTCGCCGCTGATGACGGCGTACATGGTGTTGAGCTTTGGAGAACGGATGGTACCGAAGTAGGTACTGTCCTGGTCAAGAATATCGGCATAGAAAATGATTCTCTTCTGCCTCTCCGCCTTATTAATGGTGACCCTCATGACCTGACGGTTTTTGGCGACCATCTTTACTTTGTCGCTAACGACGTGGATTACCAGGGCTACGGCACTGGTGTTGAGCTTTGGCGGTCTGACGGCACTGAAGCAGGGACAGTTATAGTCAAAAACGTTGCCATAGAAGACCCGAACAACCTGCCTAATGACCCAGATACTCCGATAGACAGCTCCCCGAATCAGTTGACGGTCTTCAACGGCGCTCTCTATTTCGTTGCCACTGACGGCCGATATGGAACGGAGCGCTATGGTATAGAACTCTGGAAAAGCGACGGGACGGAAGCCAACACGAATATTGTCAAAGACATCGGCATTGATCCTGTCACCAACTTGTTGCCCTACGATGCTCTTCCGGAGCAGCTCACAGCTTTTGATGGAGAACTGTATTTTTTTGCCGATGATGGAACAACGGGTTTTGAGCCATGGAGAACTGACGGGACCGAAGTGAACACGGTGCAGGTTGCAAATGTCGGCATCGATGCAAGCGGCCCCTTTCCAACGACACCCGACAATCTAACTTATTGGACAGAAGTGCAAAGTTGGCTCTTTTTTACTGCCGATAATGGTTTTTCCGGCGTGGAACCTTGGCGCAGCGACGGCTTATCAACGTCAATAGTTTTGGATATAAACCCTTTCGCTGGTAACAGTGTTGTCCCGGGAAGGGATGATGTCTTCACTACCCTCAATGGGCAGCTTCTTTTCTTTGCAAATGATGGTACTCATGGGTTTGAGCCATGGCTCAGCGATGGGACCTTCCTGGGCACGAGGTTGCTTGCTGACATCTACTCGACGCCGATCAATAACCCCACAACTGCAGATGGGCTGGCTTTTCTTGCCGACTATCAGCGCCGGTCATATTTCACTGCAAATGATGGCTTCACTGGCCGGGAAATCTGGACCACCGACGGGACAACTGTCGGCACAAGGGTTCTCAAAGATATCGGCCCTGATTATGAGTCTGGCTATTCTGATGCTTTCGGCCTGAGAGTCCTCGATGGTTGGTTGTTCTTCTCAGCTTTCGATGGTGGTATAAATGACCATGGCGTAGAGATGTGGCAAACGCTGGGGAACAGGACAGACACTCGACTCGTTGAAGATCTGAACCCTGGGGCTCAGAACGACGGGGTGTTAAAAGCGGTGCCGTTACCGCTGCCCTGAGGTCGAATAGACCGTTAAAACTCTTCCATCATTTGTTTTTTGCATTGCGCGCTGTTTTTGTTGACTCGCCATTTTGGCCTTGCTATATTGCATGAAATTCGACTTTAACACGTCTCCTTTTAAGCGGATCCAGAGAGATCGGCAAGGGTGGCCCAAAATGCCTCACATAGATAATAAAACAAGAGCTGTGCCTTTCCGTAATCGACGGGAAGGTATTTTTTTGTCCTAAATTCGGGAGGAAACGATGGCCAAGGCGGAAACAGCAATATTAGATAAAGCCGGCATAGCCCGTGCTGTTACCAGAATTACTCACGAGATTCTGGAGCAGAACAAGGGCGGCGAGAAACTCGCCCTGATCGGTATCCGTACCGGTGGTGATCACCTGGCAACTCTGCTGCAAGCACGCATCAACGAGATTGAAGGGACTGAGGTCCCGCTCGGGGCGGTCGATATCACCATGTATCGTGATGATCTTGCATCCCGCGGCAACTTGCCGATTGGCAAGACGGACATTCCGTTCCACCTTGATGGCAAGCAGGTCATTCTGGTTGATGATGTTCTCTATACCGGTCGTACCATTCGTTCGGCGATGGACGCCCTGATGGACTTTGGGCGTCCAAGCACCATCCAGCTCGCTGTATTGATCGATCGAGGTCATCGTGAGTTGCCGATACGCGCCGATTACGTCGGCCGCAACGTACCGACAGCCCACGAAGAAGATATCGCGGTTATCTTTGATGATGAATTGAACCCGGTCGAAGTTCGACTGGTTAAACCTTAGAAGGGTGTTGAACAATTTGAACCGAAGCGAAAGTTTGACGGGTTGAGGTCAGGTTTTGGCTTGTTTGAGATCCAATAGCTACAGCTATTGGTCGAAAAGAAGCTGAAAGATGGGCCAAACGGGCGGACTTGCAGCCGGTTCACAATAGTTCAATAACCTTCTATATAGGAGAATTAAGGCATGTCATTCAAGCACAAGCATATCCTCGGCATTGAGCAGATGACCAAAGAGGACATTCAGATAATCCTCGATACGGCTGACTCCTTCAAGGAGATCAATTCCCGCGAGATCAAGAAGGTTCCGACCTTGCGCGGCAAGACGATCATCAACGCTTTTTTTGAAGCCAGCACGCGAACCCGACTTTCTTTCGAAATCGCCGGCAAACGCCTGTCTGCAGATACGGTTAATATCTCCGGATCGACGTCATCGGTCGTCAAAGGCGAGACGCTTGAAGATACCGCTAAAAACATCGAAGCGATGTCTCCGGACATCATCGTTATCCGCCACGGTCATTCCGGTGCACCGCACTACCTGTCTGAGCGGGTCGGGTGTTCGGTCGTCAACGCTGGCGACGGAGCTCATGAGCATCCGAGCCAGGCCTTGCTGGACCTGATGACCATTCGTGAGCATAAAGGCAGCATAGAAGGCCTTGAAGTTGCCATTGTTGGCGACATCACTCATAGCCGGGTCGCACGCTCCGATATTTACGCTCTCACCAGAATGGGTGCCAAGGTTCGTTTGTGTGGACCGGGAACCATGATGCCGATCGGCATTGAACTCCTTGGCAACGTGGAAGTCTTCACCGACATACGTGAGGCCATTGAAGGCGCTGACGTAGTCATGATGCTGCGTATCCAGATGGAGCGTCAGAGTAACATTCTGCTGCCCAGCCTGCGCGAATACGCCCGTTTCTATGGTCTCAACCCAACCAACCTGAAACTGGCCAAGCCGGATGCGATTGTTATGCACCCGGGCCCGATGAACCGCGGCGTAGAAATTTCATCGGCGGTTGCCGACGGCGGGCAGAACGTCATCCTCGACCAGGTAGAGAACGGTGTCGCCACACGTATGGCGCTTCTCTATCTCGTCAGTGGCGTCGAATCAATGCAAACAAACGATTAAGTCTAGATAAAGGAATTGGTGAGAGATATGGCTAAAATACTGATTAAAGGCGGACGGGTGATCAGCCCGGCACAAAAGCCAGATAAGACCTGCGATGTTCTGATCGAAAAGGGCA
>JAAXQF010000026.1 GCA_012974435.1 Desulfuromonadales bacterium
GCAACACCCGATCACTCAACTGAAAATCCGGCCCATCATGCTCGGTATAAACAATATAAATATGTTCTTTTGGCATCCCCCATCGCACCCCTATTTCATCCATGATCGCCAGGGCCAGGCGACGCTTCTGATCGGCCGTCCGACCCATTCGTATATCAGCATTGAGGAAAGCGATCTGACCATCATCACCGGCACGACCGAAGACCAGGTCATCAGGTGCATAGCAGCGAAAGGTGATACCAATATGATCGGTACCGGTACTCATGATCGAGGCAAAATGATCGCGAACAGCATCAGCGAAAGAAGCTTTTTCTTCTCGTTCAGGGGTAAAGTTGAGTTCAAACTGTAAATGCGGCATGGTGTCCTCCTCGAAAAGTCATGTTTCAGGTAATCTTAGCAGACAAGCAACGAACAGCAATGGACAGTTGTGGATGGAAACCTTTCCCCCTATAATGGTTTCGATACTTCACTCACAAGACGAGGACGACTATGAAATTCGTCAAAATGCATGGTGCCGGCAACGACTACGTCTATGTTGACTGCTTCAGGCAAACCATCGAAGACCCCGCAAACCTGGCGCGTGAAATCAGCGACAGGAATTTCGGCGTGGGCGGTGACGGCCTGATCCTGATTGAGCCTTCGAAAAAGGCTGATGTGAAAATGCGCATGTTCAATATCGATGGCAGCGAAGGAGAGATGTGCGGCAATGGCATCCGCTGCGTCGCAAAGTACGCCTTTGACCATGGCCTGGTGGATCGTACCGAGATCACGGTGGAAACCGGTGCCGGCGTCCTGCCGCTGACCATGTATCCGAACAAGCACGAGCACATCGACAAGGTTCGGGTCAACATGGGTCCTCCTCGCCTGACGCGCGGCGACCTGCCTATGGTTGGAGTGGCTCATGAGCAGGTCATCAACATGGAGTTGGAAATTCTTGATCGTACTTTCGAGGTGACCTGCGTCTCCATGGGTAACCCGCACTGCGTTATCTATGTCGATGATGTTGAAAACTTTCCCGTTAAACGCTACGGCTACGCGATTGAGAACCACGAACTCTTCCCTCAACGTATCAACGTCGAATTTGTCGAGGTCATCTCTCCGAATGAAGTTCGCCAGCGCACCTGGGAACGTGGTTCCGGTGAAACCCTGGCCTGCGGCACCGGTTCTTCTGCCGTCACCGTGGCCGGTGTTCTGACTGGCCGCACCAAGGGTAAGCTGCTCAATCACTTGACCGGCGGCGACCTGGAAATGGAATGGGATGGTAAAAACGAGGTCTTTATGACCGGCCCTGCGGTGGAAGTTTTTAGCGGAGAATATATTCCCAGATAAGAAAGGTAATTTACCACGAAGAACACGAAATTCACGAAGAGACCAAAACCTGCTCTTTGCTGTTTAGATAAAAGCACAAAGTCAGAGGTTCTATAACTAGGGACACATTGCAATCTAATTGTTCCAGAATTTTATAAACCTCTTCGTGCCCTTCGTGATCTTTGTGGTTAAAAATCAACTATGGACGTTCTGATATTCGATCTCGACAACACCCTCTACCCTGCCGAGAAACAACTGTTTAATCTCATCGACGTACGCATTAACCGCTACATGACGGAGATCGTCGGCATTCCTGCGCCGGAGGTCGACGCCCTGCGTCGCGAATATTGGCGGCTCTACGGCGTAACCTTACAGGGCTTGATCCGCCACCATGCGATTGACCCCGAGGACTACCTGCATTACGTCCACGACATCGACGTCACCTCCCGGCTCTCGCCCGACCTGGCTCTTCGAGAAGTCCTGAAAAACCTGCCGCAACGCAAAGCAGTCTTCACCAACGGCTCAATCGGCCACGCCGATCGGGTGCTCTCGGCGCTAGGCATTGAAGATATGTTCGAAAAGATATATGACATCCGCGTTGCTGCCTATCAGCCAAAACCATTTCCTGAACCCTACCACGCAGTCCTCGACGAACTAGGAACAACCCCGGAAGATTGCATCATGATCGAAGACTCGCGCGACAATCTACAAACAGCGAAGAAGATTGGTATGGGAACGATTCTGGTTGGCGAAGGAGAAACACCTGATTTCGTCGATGTTCATCTCGACAACGCCTGTCAGATTCATACCGGCCTGAGCTTCTGGGGACAAGCATCATGACACGCTTGCTCGGCGCACATGTTTCCGTTGCTGGTGGTCTCGACAATGCTTTTGCACGCGGCCTTGAGAGTAGCTGTACGGCCTTGCAGATTTTCACCAAGAACGCCAACCGCTGGCAGGGCAAGCCGATCTCGAACGGCGATGCGACCGCCTTTCAACAGGCCTGGCAGAAAAGTGGTATCGGCCCGGTAATCGCCCACGATGCGTATCTGATCAACCTGGCCTCGCCTAAACAAGATGTTTGGGAAAAATCAAAGGCGGCATTACGCGATGAACTCTTGCGGTGCGCGCAGCTCGGCATCACGGGACTGGTCATGCATCCCGGCGCCCACCTGGGAACAGGAGTGGAAACAGGAGTTGAGAGGATTCGCGAGGCCTTTCGTGAAATCCTGCCGGAGACGCCACCAGAAGTTCGGCTGCTGTTGGAGAACACCGCAGGGCAAGGCACTTACCTCGGCGGCGACTTTGCCCACCTGGCAGCTCTGATGGAGGGGTTTGATGAGGATCGTTTTGGCATCTGCTTCGACACCTGTCACGCTCACACCGCCGGCTATGACCTCTCAACCAGCGAAAGCTACACGGAGGTTATGGCTGAGTTTGACCGGCTGGTTGGCCTTAAGCAGATCAAAGCCTTTCATCTGAACGACTGCCTGAAACCCTGTGGCAGTAAAGTTGACCGTCATGCCCACATCGGCCAGGGCACTATCGGCCGAACAGGCTTTGCCTGTTTGATGCAGGACCAGCGCCTCGCTGAAATTCCCATGCTGCTGGAAA
The DNA here is from genome assembly GCA_012974435.1 of Desulfuromonadales bacterium. GTDB lineage: Bacteria > Desulfobacterota > Desulfuromonadia > Desulfuromonadales > BM103 > M0040. The sequence continues at coordinate 2,923 of JAAXQF010000026.1, forward strand.
CCCCGAAAGGCGATGACGGTGAGATGGATCGTGTCAATCTGGCACTGTTGCGAGAGCTGGCGGGAGAAAGTCTGTGAGAGCCGTCATTCAAAGGGTCAGCAAAGCATCGGTCACCGTCGACCAGCAAACGGTTGGCGCCATCGATCAGGGGTTGATGGTGCTGCTCGGCGTGGCCCGGGGAGATATCTCCCCTGACGCCACGTACCTCGCTGAGAAAACAGCAGGACTGCGCATTTTTGAAGATGACGCCGGCAAGATGAATCGATCCGTCGAAGAAATAGGCGGAAGCCTTCTGGTGGTCTCTCAATTCACCCTGCTCGGTGACTGCCGCAAGGGTCGTCGACCCGGTTTTACCGACGCCGCACCACCAGAGCTTGCAGACCAGCTTTACGAAGAATATGTTGCCGCCCTGCGCAGTCGGGGTGTTAATGTTGCCACCGGAGTTTTCAGGGCCGATATGCAGGTGGCCCTGGTCAATGATGGCCCAGTTACCATGCTGCTCGACAGCCGAAAGCAATTCTGATGCATAGACATGAAGAAGAGGAAATCCGCTCCCTGGGTCGTGGCCGCACCGCAAAAAAACGTGAGGCAAAGACGATTGAGGAGCTAGCCCATCGCCTGACAGAGATTACCGCCTCGGAGCTCGGCAAGTTGCCGAAAAGCCCGGAGCTGAGCAAAGAGATCGAGCTGGCTCGAAGCACCAAGGGGAAAAGCTCTCGCAAGCGCCAGATCAAGCATCTGGCAGGGATATTGCGCGGCTACGAAGAACAACGCTTGGCGATCGAAGCCGCCCTCGATGGCCAATCGGTCATTCAACGCCAGGAAGCACTCGCCTTCCATCATCTTGAGGAATTGCGCGATCGACTTTGTGTAGCAGATACTTTCGAAGCTGCACTGACCGAGGTGCGCACCCTTTATCCCCACCTGGATGCTGGCAAATTAACTCGTCTGGCCGGCTCGGTTCACGAACACAATGATAAAAAAGCTGCACGAGAGATTTTTCGGCGGTTGCGTAAAGAGGAAGAGATCAATGATGAGTAAGGCCGCTCTGCCCTTATCAACGGCAGGAGAGGAACGATTTCGCCGCAATTTACGGAGAGCAGACCCAACGTCTTGATTAATTGCCCAACAAATCCTCACAAGGGGCTCTCAGATTACCCGAAGACCGTTATGGCAAGAGTTTTGTGGGTTTTTCAGAAAGCAGAAGGGCCGCGAATAATTCGCGGCCCTTCTGCTTTTTCTACCGATTTAAAGCGAGGCTTGTTTAAGCTTCCACGTGCTTTTTCCAGTCAGCGAGAAATTTCTCCAGGCCGATATCCGTCAACGGATGTTTAGCCAGCTGCTGCATGACGCTGAAAGGAATGGTGCAAATGTCGGCACCCATCAAGCCGGCTTCCAGAACGTGCTGCGGGCTGCGAATCGAAGCAACGATGATCTCGGTGCTGTAGCCGTAGTTATCGAAAATAGTGCGGATTTGATCGACAACTTCCATACCCTGGTGGCCGATATCATCGAGGCGACCCACGAAAGGAGAAACGTAGGTGGCTCCGGCTTTGGCCGCGAGTAAGGCCTGCAGGGGCGAGAAGATCAGGGTCAGGTTGGTTTTGTAGCCTTTTTTACTCAAGGCCTTGGTCGCTTTGAGCCCTTCCTCGGTGATCGGCAGCTTGATGACGATCTTGTCTTTATCAAGTTTTGCCAGTTCCTCCCCTTCGCTAATCATGCCGGCGGCGTCAGTGGCAACAACTTCAGCAGAAATCGGCCCATCGACCAGGGCAATTATCTCTTTAAGAACTTCGTGAAAATCCCGACCGCTCTTAGCGATCAGAGATGGATTGGTGGTGACTCCGTCGACCAGTCCCAGCTCATTGGCGGCGGCGATTTCTTTAACATCCGCTGTATCGATAAAAAATTTCATCTTTTGCTCCTTGGGGGGTAGGTGAATCTTAAGCAGCGTCAGCTGCGATTCTGGTATTTGTCTCGGCACTCAGCCGAACAGAAATAGTGCGTTGAGCCTTTGACCTGGGCCTTGATGGCGTCGTTGCGCGGTATGTAGGTGCCGCACTCAGGGTCAAGAAGCATCTCTTCACCACGGGAGGTTTTCTCCGGTGGTGGCGTAGAGTTCTTGGTCAAGGCCTGTTTGATGATCTGATAGGCCGTGTAGATCAGAAAGCCGACCAGCAGATAGATAAGGGGTTTTACCAGCATACTATTACCAGGTTGTGCGCAAGGGCACCAGTTCTGTAGCACCGGGGCTGACTGCCGCCAGATCGGTGATGGTTTGGTCAAGCAACGGGTGCCTGAGGTCCGGGGCGATCTCCTTCAAGGGAACAAGCACGAAAGCACGCTCCTGGAGCCTTGGGTGTGGAATGATCAGGTCCTCTTCAGCAAGGATCTGGTCTGCGTAAAAAAGGATATCAACATCGAAGGTGCGTGGTGCCCACCGGACCGGTCGCGAGCGGCCGAATTCATCTTCCGCGGCCAGACAGACCTCAAGTAACTGTCTGGGGTCAAGCGAGGTCTGGATCTCCAACACCGCGTTCAAAAAAAACGGATTGTTTGGAGGACCGCCAACAGCCTCGGTTTCATAGACCCCGGAGGCCTGCACCAGCTCAATGGCAGGAGAGTCGGCGAGGATATTGCGTCCTCCTCGCAGGAAGGCCAAACGATTGCCGAGATTACTGCCCAGGCCAAGGTAGGCTGTGTTCATGATGACTAAAGACTCCCTCTCATTCGGCTTGAATATAAACATAGTGGCCGACGGGCGTCAACCATACTGATAAGCTTTGCTGAAAACCGATTTCGCCACAACCTGATATAATTGATTCGGGATTGACTGTTCATCACTTGCTCACTGTAAGTGCTTGCATCCAGGAGGTTGCAATGAGCAGAGCAGAGGCGAAAGTTGACGTCACAAAAGTTCCCTGGCACTCTCTTGACGACTCCACTGTTCTCGCCAGAACCAACAGCGGTCTGCATGGGCTGACAGCCCGGGAGGCAGAGGAGAGGCTGCATCAATACGGTCCGAACTGTCTGCCGACCAACCCTCCTCCCGGCCTCGGCCTTATCTTCCTGCATCAATTCCTCAGTCCCCTGATCTATATTCTGATAGCCGCAGGCCTGGTCTCCATGGCGATCGGTGAATGGACCGATGCCGGCTTCATCTTTGCGGTTATTTTGCTGAACGCCGTACTCGGTACTTTTCAGGAGTGGAGGGCGGAACGCAGCGCAGCATCATTACAACAACTGCTGAAGACCTCCTGTCGCGTCAGGCGCGACAACCACCTGCTCGAGCTGCTCGCAGACGAACTGGTCCCCGGCGACATGGTCCTGCTCGAATCCGGAAGCCGGGTGCCGGCCGATCTACGTCTTCTCGAAGTCCGTAACCTTTCAATCGACGAGTCACTGCTGACAGGTGAATCCCAGGCCGTTGATAAACAGGTGGGCAAGTGCGCAGAGGAAACGCCTCTGAGTGAGCGGCTTAACATGGCTTTTGCCGGCACAACGGTCACCAGTGGCCGCAGCCTCGGTGTGGTAGTGGCCACGGCACAGCTGACCGAGGTCGGCTCGATTGCGGCGGCGGTGGCAACAACAACTCTGGTCAAGCCGCCGTTGGTCTTGCGCATGGAGCAGTTTGCCCGTCAGGTCAGCTACCTGGTGGTTGGCTTTGTTGTTCTCCTGGCGATCATCGCTGCCGCGCAGGGGACTCCTTTCAACGAAGTATTCCTCTTGGCTGTCGCCCTGGCGGTGTCCGCTATTCCCGAAGGCTTGCCGGTGGCTATGACTGTCGCCCTGTCGATCGCCACGACGAGGATGGCAAAACGTAACGTCATTGTCCGCAAGCTGACCGCTGTTGAGGGTCTGGGCAGCTGTACCTGTATCGCCAGCGACAAGACCGGCACATTGACTGTCAATCGCCAGACTGTTCGCGCCCTCTGGCTGCCTGATGGGACGAACTACCTGGTGAGCGGTGAAGGCTATGCCGGAGCGGGTGAAGTACTCCGCAGCGACGGCAAGCAAGCGCTGGACAAGGAATATGACCATCTTCGCGAACTGGCACTGGCCGGTGTCCTCTGCAACGAAGCGTCGTTACGCCTCGTGCTTGGCGAGTGGCTGCACCAGGGTGATGCCATGGACGTGGCTTTGCTGGCTCTGGCGCACAAGCTGGGTCTTGATCCGGAAGTGGAGGCCGCTCAACACGTAGTGCTCGGCGAAATTCCCTTTGAATCTGAACAGCGCTATGCCGCCCGTTTCGTGCATCGAGAGCACGCCCAGTGCATCATCAAGGGCGGTGTTGAGCAGGTTCTGGATTTCTGTACGACGATGAGCGGTCAGGTTGGTCCTTTGCCCCTCGACATACTGGAGGTCGAAGGCGAAGCCCTGCGACTGGGGCGAGAAGGTTACCGGGTCCTGGCTGTGGCCGCAGGGCCGCTTCCTGAACAGGGGAAAGCCTCCCTGTCGTGTTCAGACGATGTGCCGGAGCTGAGGTTGCTCGGTCTGATCGGTTTTATCGACCCTCTGCGCCCGGAAGTGAAGGTCGCCCTTGACCTCTGTCGTCGCGCCGGAGTGAGGGTGATTATGGTCACAGGAGACCATCCGGCAACCGCTCTCGGTATCGCCCGGGAGCTGGGGCTTGCTGAAGACGAGACAGACCTTGTCACCGGAGAAGAACTGACGAAAATCACTGCCGGTGGAGCGGACTGGCATGAAAGACTCGGTCGTACACGTGTTTTTGCCCGGGTGACGCCATTGCAGAAGCTGGTGATTGTTGATGCGTTAAATAAGCAGGGGCACTTTACCGCTGTCACCGGCGATGGCGTCAACGATGCGCCGGCCTTGCGCAAGGCCCATATCGGCGTTGCCATGGGCACCGGCACCGACGTCGCCAAGGAAACCGCTTCAATCATCGTCGCCGACGACAACTTTGCTTCACTGGTGGCCGGGATCGAGGAGGGACGCTTTGCCTACGATAACATCCGCAAGGTTGTCTATCTTCTGATCTCCACCGGCGGGGCGGAGATTGTCCTTTTCAGCCTGGCCCTCTGCTCTGGCCTGCCGATCCCCTTAGGGGCGGTACAACTTCTATGGCTGAACCTGGTGACCAACGGCATTCAGGATGTTGCGCTCGCCTTTGAGGGCGGCGAACCGGGCGCTATGTCTCACCCTCCGAGGCCTCCCAGGGAAGGCTTGTTCAACCGGTTGATGGTGTCGCAGACACTGCTCTCGGGGGTCACCATGGGATTGTTGGCCTTCTCGACCTGGGCCTGGCTGCTGGCCCAGGGGGTGGGGGTGCCTGAAGCGCGCAACTTTGTGCTACTATTGATGGTATTATTGGAAAATGTTCAGGTGTTCAACTGTCGATCGGAGCGGGTTTCGGCTTTCAAGATGCCGCTCAAGCGCAATCGCCTGTTGATCGGTGGGGTGCTCTTTGCCCAGGGGGTTCATATCCTGGTCATGCAGTGGCCGTTCATGCAGCGGGTGCTGGGTGTTGCGCCGGTCACCCTTGGCGTATGGTTGAGCCTCTTCAGCCTGGCCGGGCTGCTGCTGGTGGTCATGGAAGTCTTCAAAGCTGTTCGTAACAGACTGCAGTAAACGGGTGCATTTTTTTTCGGACTTATAACCCAGACAAAGGTTGTAAGTATTTAACGCAAAGGCGCGAAGGGGTAGAGAAAGCCCGCAAAGAAAACCACTTCAAAAAGCGAGAATAGTCACCTTTTGCGTCTTTCCTGGCTTTTCTTAGCGTCTTTGCGTTGGTCTTTTGATTTCAGCTTTTACTGTTTTGGTGTAAAGACGTATTCCCTGTGTTTGGGTTATAGACCCGGTTTTTTTAAGGAGTCAATCAACCGTCATGTCAAATGATCCGCGTCTTCCGGTCCTGAATGTCATCGATACTCTCGCCGACCACTATCTCAAAGGCAAGGTCCAGGCCGTCAAGCTGGCCATGATGTCACTCCTTTCCGGCGGCCATCTTCTGCTCGAGGATATCCCCGGCCTCGGTAAAACCACCCTGGCCCTGGCTCTTGCTCACGCCCTGGGTCTCTCTTTCGGTCGCATCCAGTGCACCAGCGACCTGTTGCCGTCCGATATCACCGGTCTGTCGATTTATGATCGTAACGAAAACCAGTTCAAATTTATCGAAGGACCGGTCTTCAACAACCTGCTCTTGGCCGATGAGATCAACCGGGCCATGCCGAAGACCCAGAGTGCGCTGCTCGAGGCCATGGAGGAGCACCGTGTAACCATCGAGGGGAAAACCTATCGTCTGCCGGATCCCTTTATCGTCATCGCCACCCAGAACCCGGTTGAGCAGGTTGGCACCTACCCTCTGCCCGAGTCGCAACTTGATCGCTTTCTGATTACCACGGGCATCGGTTACCCGCCGGAGTCGATGGAAAAAACCATCATCCAGACCGGCAGTATCCGCGAAGGGATCCGTGAGATTAAACCTTTGATCAGTCGTGAAGAGCTTCTGCGCGCCCGTCAGGCGATCCGCGACGAGGTCCAGCTCTCAGAGAAAATCATCGAGTACATCTATCGCCTGGTGGTGGCGACCCGTGAACACCCGATGTTGCTAGCGGGGATTTCAACCCGTGGCGCCATCAGCCTGGCTGATACCGCACGCAGCCATGCCTTCCTGGCTGGTCGCGATCATGTCATCCCAGAAGATGTCAAAGTCCTCTACTTGCCGGTCTGCGCCCACCGTCTGATTCTGCGCCCGGAGAATGAAACCCTCGATCGTAAGGAGATCCTGCTGTCGCTGCTCGACGAAAATCCGGTTCCTTTGGTCTGAAGCTGACCCGTGCCGGGTTCCTCTATATCGTGATTACCCTGTTGCTCGGTTTTGCCGCAGTCAACACCGGTAACAATCTGCTCTACCTGCTGGTTTCCGCCCTACTCGGTTTCATGTCTGTCTCCGGCGTGCTGGGTAAATGGAACCTGGCCAAGGTCGATTTCCGTTTTCTGTTACCCGATGAGATCTATGACGGAGTACCGACCTTGCTCGGCATCGAACTGGTCAACAGACGTCGCTGGCTGCCGATCTTTCTGATGGAGATCAGCGTCGCCGAACGCACTGTCTTTTTCCCCCTGGTTGACCCCCTGCAGGGGCGTCAGAAAAGTGTTGAGATTACCCTCTCCGGGCGCGGTCGTCAGCAGCTTCCTGAAGCCTCCGTACGGTCACGCTTTCCGGTTAATTTCTTTATTCGTTCACAAGGCCTGCTTATCGAACAGGAGGCGACCGTTTTTCCCGCGCCGCTGCCCTGTTCCGATCTGCGCCAGGTTGATCCCGGCGGCGGATCAGGCTCGCAGCAGAACTGGCAGAAGGGCTACGAAGGGGACATCAACCGAATCGCCGATTACCAGGGCGGTGAGCCGCTCAAGTCGATACACTGGAAGCTCAGCGCCCGCCATGATCGTCTCAAGGTCAAGGAACTCTCGGCCGCAACCCGTAAGCCCGTTGTGCTCGATCTGATGGCTTTGCCCGGTTCAAGCCTCGAGCAGCGCCTGCGTCAGGCAACTTACCTGATTACGCGCTGGCTGCGCGATGGCTGGCCGGTTGGTCTAAAGGTCGGCAACCTGGAGCTTCCACCCGCTGTCGGCAGGCAGCACAAACTTCTTTTACTGCAAGCATTGGCTCATTATGGTCAGGATCAAAAGACTCCTTGATATGCTCTCCGGGGTCGTTGCCCTGCTCTGCATGGGCCCGGTCCTGGCGTACCTCGATCTGCCGCTGCTGTTGATAGCGCTGATCGCGCTCCCGGTCGGCTTCTGGTGTGATCGTCGTGAACGCTATCCCCTGCCGGCTTGGCTGGCAACGCTGATTGCTCTGTGCGGGATGGCTTTGTATGCCGTGCAGATCACCCGCGCCGAGGTTGCCATCCCGGTCGTGCACGCCATGGTAGTTCTGCTGGTTGTACGCCTGTTGACCCCGAAGGAGAGTCGAGATTATCTGCAGATCTTCGTGCTGGCGCTCTTCATCCTCGCCGGAGCGTCCCTGATCAACCTCGAGATAGGTTTCGCCCTCTACTTGATTCTACTGGTCTTCGGTGTGACACTCGGTCTGGTGCTCTTAACGGTTCATGTCACCGACCAGAAGTTGCTCATGACACGTCAGGACCTGAAAAAGCTGGTCAAGATTGGTCTTGTTCTGCCGGCAATTTCCCTACTACTGATGTTGGTCTTCTTCGTCATTCTGCCAAGAACACGGCATCCCCTCTGGAATTTTCTCAACCCGACAAGCAAAGGGAAGGTGGGCCTCGCCGAGACGGTGCAGCCGGGCAGTTTTTCCCAGATTTCAGCAAATGACGCCCTGGCCTTTCGTGCGGAAGGGCCCGAGCTTGCCCCTGAGGACCGCTACTGGCGGGCCCTGGTTCTCAATCAGCAGAAAGAGGGGCGTTGGGTCCGCAGCGACCCGCCCAAAGCAGGTGGCAGCAAGATTGATGGCCCCGCGCCTCTGACTTTTACCATTTACCCGGAACCACGCAGCGATCGCTACCTGATGACTCTGGATCGACCGTTGCTCGTCGATGGTATCCGCAATAATCAGACCGTTGATCAGATGTTTATCGCCCGAAGAGCCATCGATCAGCACTTACGCTACGAAGTACGAGCCAGCCCGGGTGCTCTGCTGAAAGTATCCGGCGACGTGGATCGCGATTTCTATCTGCGCCCGCCTCTTGTGGTCTCTCCGCGCATGCGCGAGTTAGCCAACAGGATTCTTACTCAAAGTGACAATGTATCCGTGCGGATTGAAGTTTTGGCGGATTTTTTCCGCAACCAGGAGTTGAGCTACGCTCAGGATGACCTGCCGTCCGGCCCCAACGCGATCGACTCCTTCCTCTTCGACAAGAAACGAGGCTATTGCGAATTCTTTGCCTCGGCGTACATCACCCTGGCCCGACTGGCTGGCATTCCGGCGCGCCTGGTCGGTGGCTACTACGGCGGTGATTACAACCCGATGGGTGGTTATTACCTGGTGGGAGAAGCAACCGCCCACGTCTGGGTTGAGGTTTTGGCTGCCAACAACAACTGGAAGCGCATCGACCCCAGTCAATGGGCGATTAATGCCGAGACAACTCTGGGCATGCGTGATCGCGAGCAGTTGAATCCTTTTCGGCAACTCGTCGACAGCCTTAATTACTACTGGGTACAGGCGGTTGTTGTCTTTGATCTGAAGCAGCAGATCTCGATCTTTCGCGATACTCGAGCAAAATTACGTAACTTACGCTCAGTGCAGACACCGGAACACCTGTGGAAAATGGTCGTCGTCCTGTTTCTTGGTATGGGGTTGGTTGTGTGTGCCTTTGCCTTGCGGCGCAAACCAAAAGAGGTGCGACTGCTTGATGAGCTTCGCAAGAAGCTTGAACAGCGCTACGGTGAGGATGTCTTCCTGCCTAGTTCTGGCTTGGCGGAGATTGCTGAGCAAGTGGATAGTGATGTTTGTCGAGAGTTTGCCAGAATCTATTACGGCGCTATCTTCCGTGACCGCAGCTTGACGGCGCAGGAATTCAGCCAATTGAAAAACTTGTTGAAAGAGATTTAGATCTGTTTTAACTGAAGTTAAACCGTGGCCGGTTTCTTAGGCCGTCTGCGCCGTGGCCGATGATGGGTCCGTCGGCTCGCTTGCGGTTCGGCGTGACTGGCCTGATCGGGCCCTCGGTGCAACGCTTTCTGCCAGACTTCCAGCTGCTCCGGATCGCCGTCGATAGCCTGATTCCAGAGGCGAAACAGCTCAAAGGCACGCGCGGCTGCCGGATTTTGCAAAAAACGTTTCTGTCCCCGATGGCCGAGACCGCGGGTGAAGCGATAGCAACCGACCAGCATTTCTCGCGCCTGGTGGCGCAAACCGTGGGCAAGACGGAAGTGTGTGCAGTAGGGTGTTAACAGGTGTCCGGCCGAGTGTAAAACTTCATTAATCGGCAGCGCCGACTGTGCCGGGCATTTGTGCCAGAAGCGATCGATAAAGAGAGCGGCCAGAATCATGCTTTCGTCAACATGGCCACTCTTCTTGAAAGACTGGTTGAGGAGTTCCAGCAATTTAAAAGTTGACTCTCCCGGTTGGTAGCCACCCATCATCGGCTGCATTAGCCCGAGATCCTGTGCTCGCTTGAGAACTGCCGCCCCGACACCGTGGCGGAAAAGTTCCATCAACTCTTCACGGACTCTGGCCGAAGCGGCCTCAGAGATTAAAGGCGCCTTCTCCGTAATCCTTGCCAAGGTCTCAGCATCAAGAGAAAAATCGAGCCGGGCGCTGAACTCCAGGGCACGCATCATGCGCACCGGGTCTTCGTCGAAGCGGACCCTCGGATCACCGATCACCCGTAGTTGGCGATTCTCAAGATCTTTCAGCCCACCGACATAATCTATAATTGAAAAGTCAGCAATATTGTAAAAGAGTGCATTGATGGTGAAGTCGCGCCGGAAAGCATCCTCACGCGGTGTGCCGAACTGATTCTGAACAAAAAAGCTGTGTTCCTCGGGATCATCTGGCAGTTCATCGGGGTGGGGGTGGCGCCGGAAAGTGGCTACCTCAATAACCTCGTCGCGACCGAACCGGACATGGGCGAGCCGAAACCTGCGCCCCACCAGGAAACAGTTGCGAAACAGCTTCTTCACCTGCTGTGGTGTCGCATCGGTGCCGATATCGAAGTCCTTGGGCTTCCTGCCCAGCAGCAGATCACGGACGCTGCCGCCGACCAGATAGGCCTGGTAGCCGTGGCGATGCAAACGGTAGAGGACTTTAAGCGTACTTTCGTCAATCTGTTTGCGGGAGACGCCGTGGTCTGAACGGGATAATATCACCGGGTGAGCGGCTGTTTCGTTTGTGTTTGGTGGGGAGCCAACCATGGAGAGTCTGTAATCCTCGCCGCCTTCAGGAAACTCAAGGCGCATAATAAATTTTCCACTGTATAGCAGATTTCCACTCGCGAAGGAAGCTTGCCGGGAATACGCGTTGTCATAAGCCGGCGATCCGGTTATAAATAAGCTCCTGAACACTTGTCTGCATCCTCTTCCTTTTTTGGAGTTGTCTGGTAAATGAATCTCCTCGTCCTGCTCGGGCCAACAGCTTCGGGTAAAACTCATCTGGCCGTTCAGGCCGCCCGCCAGCTTGATGGCGAGATCATCTCGGCTGACTCGCGGCAGGTTTATCGTGGCCTGGATATCGGCAGCGGCAAGGACCTCGAAGAATACGGATCAACACCCTATCATCTTATCGATATAGCCGATCCCGGCTACGAGTTCAGCCTGTTCGACTTTGCCCAGACTTTCAGCCATGCGTTTAGTGAGATCAAGAGCCGCGATCGTCTGCCGATCCTGTGCGGGGGCACGGGGCTCTACCTTGACGCCGTATTGCAAGGGTATGATCTGGTGAAAGTCGGTGAGAACAATGTGTTACGTCAAGAGCTGGAGCCTCTGCCCCTTTCCTCTTTGCAAAAACGATTACAAACCCTGCGCCCGGAGCAGCACAACACAACAGACCTCGAGGACCGCAGCCGCTTGATCCGGGCGATTGAAATCGCGGTCGGCGAAGAGCTGGCGACGGCCAGGCCCTTGGAGCTCCCTGACTTAAAGCCCATAATCTTCGGCCTGCGCTGGCCACGGGAGCTATTGAGGAAACGTATCACACAACGGCTGCGGCTGCGGCTCGAACAGGGCATGATCGAAGAGGTCGAGGGCTTGCATAAGGCTGGCGTCAGCTGGGAGACGCTCGACTTTTACGGACTGGAATACCGTTTCGTCGGCCAGTACCTGCAAGGTCTGCTGAACCGCAACGACCTTTTTCAGAAGTTGAACAGCGCCATTCATCAATTTGCCAAACGTCAGGAGACCTGGTTTCGTCGCATGGAGCGTCAGGGTGTTGTGATCCACTGGCTGGAGGGTGAAGCCGATCCCGTCGCCGAGATGCTCGCCGCCTGTCAGGATTATTCCAGATGAGCCATTTCCCTGCAGCTGTTCAGCGTTACCTGGA
>JAAXQF010000279.1 GCA_012974435.1 Desulfuromonadales bacterium
AGATGTGTATAAGAGACAGCTGATGAGGAATGTCATGCTCATTGCAAAAGCGGTAAAGAGCTTCTCGACCGGAAGCGCAGGTTTCCGCTTTCATGGAGCCAGGCTTGTAGTAGAGACCGGCGTGGATCACACCGCTATTGTGGCCGGTTTGATGAGAGGCCAGGTTTGCTTCTTTCTCGAATAGAGAGATTTTCAAATCAGGATTGCGGGAGCTGATCGCAAGGGCGGTCGCACAACCAACAATGCCTCCGCCAATGACAGCCAAATCGATGTTTGTACTCATATGACTGATGACCTCACAAGTTAAAGTGTTGTATCAGAAGTTAACCACAAAACATTATTATTACAACGAAAGCGGGGAGCACTAATGATCAAGTGCTCCCCGTGAGAGTTTCGTTTCAATTTGATTGAATGTGAGCAGGCTGACCTACTTACTCGTTTTCGTCCTGCTCAATCGGCGACCGATCTTGGGCGCCAGAGGCTTGGTTTCAACTTTGCCCCGTCGACCCGTTGTGGTCCTGGTCGGAGCCTTCTCTTTCGCAGGTTTTGCTGCGGCCTTTTTGGGTTTTGCAGGAGACTTCGCCTTGGCAGATTTTTGTTTAGATTTGGACGCTCCCTTGGCTTTTTGCCCAGGTTTCGCCTTGACTCCTCGCTTGACTGCAATCACGGGGAATTCGGCAATTGATTCCTGCGGAATGGCATATTCAAGCAGCTTTTCAATTTCCACCAGCCGTGCCTGCTCGGCAGGACAAACCAGTGAAATTGCCACGCCGTCTTCCCCTGCCCGACCCGTGCGACCGATCCTGTGTACATAGTCTTCCGGGACCTGGGGTAAATCGTAGTTGACAACGTAGGGCAGGTTCGCAATATCAAGGCCGCGTGCTGCAACATCGGTTGCCACCAGCACACGCAATTCGCCTTTTTTGAATTCGGCAAGGGTACGCGTTCTGATCGACTGGCTCTTGTTACTATGAATGGGGGCAGCCTTAATCCCATCGAAGAGCAATTCATCGGTCAGCTTGTCGGCACCGTAGCGGGTACGTGTAAAAACCAGCACCTGGCTCCAGTCGCCTTTACGAATCAAATGTGAGAGCATCTCACGCTTACGATTGCGATCGACCGGATAGATAGCTTGCGTAACTGCATCGGCAGCAATATTGCGCCGCGCAACTTCGATCCGTCGTGGTTGGTCGAGTAGCTCGTCTGCAAGCTGCTTGATGCTCTTCGAATAGGTTGCAGAAAAGAGCAGATTCTGGCGCTCTTCCGGCAGGAATTCCGCCACCCGAAGGATATCATCAATAAAGCCGAGGTCGAGCATGCGATCCGCTTCGTCCAGAACCAGGAATTCAATTTCGTTAAGCTTGATCGTGCCTCGGTCAGCATGATCCAGCAGTCTTCCTGGCGTTGCGACCACAATATCAACACCCCGGTCTAAACGCTCCATCTGCGGCCGGATGTTGACGCCACCGTAGATCTTGATGGAACTCAAAGACAGACGACGACCATAGTTCTGCATCTGTTCGCTGACCTGGGCGGCCAACTCCCGAGTTGGAACCAAAACCAGGGCCCGGGGATTTTTGCGTTTTTTGTAGGTGGTGGTTTCACTCAACATCTGTACGATCGGCAAAGCAAAAGCCGCGGTCTTGCCAGTACCGGTTTGAGCGCCGGCGAGCAAATCGCAACCTTCGAAGATGACCGGTATTGCCTGACTCTGAATTGGAGTCGGAGTGGTATAGCCTTGGGTTGCAATTGCGCTCAGCAGTTCAGCGCGCAGGCCTAAAGATTCAAATGACATGGGTTAATATCCTTAAGATGATATCTGGAGGTTACGACGCCAGCGGCTCGCCACCAACCAAAGTATGACAACGGCCTGAATCAACGCAGCAGGTAAAATAACCTCGGCTGGTATTCCAGGAACAGGCCAGAAACACCCGGCCAAGCTATCAAGATCGAGAGCAGTCAGGATCGTTGGAATAGCTCCGTAAAGAAGAAACAAAAAGAGTAACGTCAGCATATCGGCCCGTTTCGGAATTCGGCCAAAATTCAAGAATAACACGATACCAAAGTCACGTATCAAGAAGAGAACCATTGCCACTGCTGAGATAGATAGCTGCCTGGCTTCTTCGAGCGATGGCGAGCTAAAACTCAAACCGACCAGAAACAGGCAGGTTAAAATGACAAAAGACAGCGTCATCAACCAGAGGGGGAGGGATTCCATTGCCCTACCCCATTCTCGTTGGCCAAGATACTGTAGTAAGCGTCTGAAGGCCACAGGATCTTTACTCTCACAAAAGATCATCGCATAAGCCAGTATGATGCTGACCGTAAAAGCACCAAGCAAACGAAGTTGTTGGATGCTCTGGCCATCTATCATACGACCCTCGTTGAGGAACCCGGCAACATAGACCATCAGGAAGAGAGCAAATAGACCCCAGGCCCAAGGTTGGCTTTTCAGTTGGAGTTCGGCGCGTAGCAGACGATAGATGCCAAAGACTGCCCAAGCGAGAAACACCACAAGACTGGCGAGGACGAATTGCTCATCGCTATAAGATTGATCGAACCAGACGATCTCCGATGCTTTCTCAAACGGCCAATTGAGCAGCGATAAAGAGCAACTGACACCCAGCACGAGAAAGATCGTGGTTTGCAGTCGGCCGTAGCGTTGGTTTTTCCTGATTGCCTGCAGGCTGGATAAGAGGCCAACGGCCTGTCCAAGCAAGCCACTGCCAACCAGCAGTACTGCAGTCTCAATCAGCGACAGACCAAGGGAAGGCTGTGACGTCAGGTAAACGAGCAGACAGATCAGCGCCCCGTACCAAGGGTAAATCGTACTGCCAAGTAACTTGCCCCAGGTCATCGACCAGGGGCCGATCACCGACATTCTCTGGCTGTCCCAGGTATGATCGCGGATCTCAGAGATCAGCGTTTCTGAAGCCAGTCGTATCCCCCATAAGAACGCCAACAAACCGAACAGAGTTAAGGCAGTGCTTGCCACAGAGGCACCGTACTGCTTGTCATCCATGGTATAGGCAAGAAAGAAGAAAACACCCAGCACCAAAGGCATACCGACCAATCGGGATGGAGTCAATTCGAGCCAGAGGTTGCGACGAAATTCGGGGTTGATGTTCATTGCACGCCCTCCCGCTGCTCTTCATGACGTACAGATTCGAGATAGGCCGACTGCATGTTGCGCTGTTGTTCGGCAAAGCTGCAAACAGGCAGGCCCTGACCAAGAAGGCTTTTCAATAATTGATGCTGGGCAGCAACATCACCACTGAAGGAGATGATGGCCGAGGAGTCATCACCATTAACAGCAGAAACACCCGGCAAACCAGAGAGCAGAGTCTGTAGCCCACAGCAAGGCTCTGACAGTGACAACTGCAGGTTGACAGTTTTTGCAGATGGCTGCTCTATCAGGTCGTGCGAAAGAATACGACCTTCGCGTAGGACCAGCATATCGGTGGAGTATTCGTCCAATTCAGAGAGGATGTGCGAGGAGACCACCAGAGTCATCCCCTGATCACGCAAAGTCAGGAACAGTTCGGCCAGACTATGTCGCGCTTCCGGATCGAGCCCGGAAGCCGGCTCATCAAGCATCAGGATCTGCGGTTCGTGAACAACAGCCTGGGCAATAGCCAGGCGTTGTCGCAGACCTCGTGATAAGGCACCCGCCTTTATTTCGAGCCGATCAGCGATGTCGAGCCTGATTGCAGCTTGCTCAACCACCCTCGCCTGCTCGCTTGCCAGGATGCCGCGCGAAGCAGCTGCGTGCAGCAGACACTGGCGAATGCTCAGTTCATCATAAAGGCCGAAGAAATCGGAGAGGTAACCGAGCTTGCGATGGCAGGCGCGGGGATCATCGTTAATATTTTCACCGTCTATACGGACTTCACCGTGCAGGGGCACTTCGAGAGCGGCCATACAGCGCAGCAACGTGGTTTTGCCGGCACCGTTTGGCCCGACGAGTGCGGTGATGTTACCGGGTTCGATCCGAAAGGAGACACCATTGAGGGCTCTTTTACCAGGGTATTCGAACACCAGGTCTTTTACTTCGATCATTGAGCAAAACCTTTAATAAAAATGAACTGCCTCGCAGCGAGCTACGAGGTATCAACAGCCTGTAACTTTTGTTGTCAACACAATCGGAATCTATTTTTAGCCGCGATCAGAATCTATGAAAATCTGTACAATCTAAAAAAAGAGGCTCTAGCAGCCTGTCGGACTATCTGGGC
>JAAXQF010000468.1 GCA_012974435.1 Desulfuromonadales bacterium
GAACCCCGAACCTGACTATCTATTTACCAAATTCTCTGTGCCTTTGGCCGATTGATGCAAAAAGAAAAGCCCCACCGGAAATCCGGTGGGGCTTTGATGTTGATTAAGCTGAAACAGTCGATTCTATTCGCAGAGATCGATTTTGATGTCCCAGTTCTTGATGCGCATAGTGCCGTTCTCGGCCATGTTCTGCTGCATCTTGAAGGCACGGTCGAAGAGCTGAGGCTCGTGACCAACGCCCTTTGCGATACAGGTTTTAGTTGCCATATCCAGGTACTCGTTGAGAATTGGCTTGTACTCTGGGTGACCACATTTTTCGATGATAAGCTTGGCGCGCTCTTTCGGTGCGACACCGCGGAGGTCAGCCAGACCCTGCTCGGTAACCAACACGTCGAGGTCGTGCTCAGTGTGGTCAATATGAGGAGCCTTCGGTACAACGCAAGTGATACCGTGCGGATCGGTCTTGCTCGGACGCGTTGAAGGCGAGTGCATGATCTTCAGGAAACCGTTCCGCAGGTAATCACCGGAACCGCCGAGCCCGTTAATCATCCGGGTGCCACCAACCAGTGTTGAGTTCGCGTGTGCATAAATGTCGAACTCAACGGGGGTGTTCATGGCAATACAACCGAGACGACGGATCGGCTCAGGGGCATTCGAAATCGACAGGGGGCGCAGAACGCACTTGTCAAAATACTTGTCCCAGTTGTCGAAGAAACGCGGGAAGCCTGGATCTTCTGAAAGGGACAGTGAACAGGCCGAAGCGAAGTTCAATTTACCGGAATCGAAAAAGTCCAGCATGGTGTCCTGGAGAACCTCAGTGTAAACAGAGAGGTTGCTGAAAGGACCGTTGGCCAGACCGCCAACAACGGCGTTAGCGATGGAACCGACACCTGATTGCAGAGGCAACAGGTTCTCAGGCAAACGACCACGTTTCACTTCATGAGCAAAGAACTCCATGAGGTGGCCAGCAATTGCATCGGAGGTGTCATCCTGACCTGCAAAAGCACGGCCTTTGTCACGATGCTTGGACTCGACCACGGCGATGACTTTTTCCATGTCACAAGGGACGTACGGAGTCCCAATGCGGGTATGGGCCTCAGTAATCAGGAAAGGCGCACGATTCGGCGGCTTTTGCTGCATGGCGACGTCGTGGATCCCTTCGAAAGAAGGCTGCCCGGTGTTAACTTCGAGGATGATCTTGTCGCAGAGACCAATGGCTTCAGCAACGATACCGCAGGAGCTGGTCAGGGCCAGGCCACCGTCTTCGGTTATTGCAGAAACTTCAAAGATACCGATGTCGTAACGGCCGTTTTCTGTGTAGAAACCGTAGCTGATATCCTGGGCAAAGTGACCGAGGTGCTTGTCGCCCATACGGATCTTGCCAGCGTTGATGCCTTTGGCAATGTTCTTGCCGGTCTGGTAAGGCCAGCGGCGGTCGATCATGTCGAGGGTTGCCCAACGGTCTTCAGTTTCAGCACCGACCGAGGCACCGATGAAGAGGTTGAACTTCAGTTGACCCTGAAGGTTGTTGGCTTCAACGTGGTCAGCCAGCGCGATGGGCACCGCTTTAGGGTAACCGGCCGGAGTAAAGCCGGACCATACCAGGTTTTGCCCATTGCTGAAGAACTTGATCGTATCTTCAGGCTTCATGACTTTGTTGAGCAGGGACTTGCGACGAACGCGACTTTCTAAAGTTCCGTAATCGGACATGCTCTCTCCTCCATGATGGAATTTATCCGGGATATCACCCGGACTTAGAAATGTTTGTCGAGAATAAGATTAAAATTAGAACGCTGTCCTTTATCTCGACGATGACTTTCTCTTAAGATGCGGTTTCTTCGGTATTCCAGAGTAAACTCGACAAGGCCAGATAACGATGAGTAGGGCTCGAGGGTTGCTCCAGCAGAACGGATTTTTTCTTACCGTATACAAAATAGAACATTTTTATAGTATGGGGCAAGGCTTTAGTCAAGGGAAAATATATAGTATGCAGTATGTCTCCATTTGTTCGCAAATGCCCGACCTGAAAAGCAAAAAGCCCATCCGTATGGATGAGCTTTTTAATCATTTTGGCTGTGCGGGGATCAGTAATTCTTTTCAATAAATCTCTGTGCGTCGAGGATGTATTCGCTACCGACGTAGTCATCGAAAAGAGTGTTGAAAGAAGCAACAGCCTCCTCTTTCTCACCGTTCATCAGGTAAGCCTGACCCAGCAGGTAGTAGGTTTTGTCGCGTTGATAGAAGTTCGGGTACTTTTTAAGAACTCCCGTCAGCCGACTGATTGAAGCAGCGTAAGACTTGGTGCGCAGGTAGAACTGTCCGACTTGCACTTCACTGGCCGCCAGCTGGTTGAGGCATCGATCGATGTAAATCTGGACCTCCTCCATACGACGATCTTCCGGAAAGCGGTCCTTTAAGGTTTTGAAGGCGTTAAGTGCGTAAATGGTGGCGCTTTGATCTTGGTCGATGTTTAGCATTTGGTAAATGTAAGAGAGGCCGAGTTGATAGAGGACATCCGCCACGCGTGGATGGTCGGGGTGGTTTCTCAGGAACTCTTCGTAAGCGACACCAGCCTCCAGATATTCTTCGGCAAGGAAATGTGCCTCAGCAATTTTCAGTTCAGCGAGGGTGTTCAACTCAGGTGAGTAGTAGCTGTCACGGACTTTTTCCCACGAAGCGATAGCATCTGCATAGAGCCCTTTCTCATAGAATTCTTCACCTTCCTGAAAGTATACACTGGCATTCTTGGCAGGTGGAACGACCGTGCTGGGTGCGCAGGCGGAGAGGAGAAAGAGACCTAAAAGAAAAACAGAAGTGACCGATTTATGCATTACTGAACCGCCCTGTCTTGGTTAATTTTGTTGAAGAATTAAGTAAGAAGAATGAAGGCCCTAGATAACGGCAAAATGGCTCGTTTGTCAATTGTTTCCTCTGCTTGAAATAGATTGCTCTCTTATGCGGGGTGGTCAGCCATCACATTGCGTAATTTGCTCAAGGCCTTCTGCTCGATCTGCCTGACTCGTTCGCGGCTGATACCATATTCGTTGGCCAGGTCCTGAAGAGTGCTGGGCGTTTCAGCCAGGATCCGCTGTTCGATGATGTGCCGTTCCCGAGGTTTCAACACTGATAAAGCCGCTGACGTTTTCTGTGTGTTGAGCTGATGCTCTTCGTGGGCGAGAAGTAAATCCTCCTGGTTGTCGCCATCGTCTTTTAATGTGCTGAGGAGGGTGTAACCTTCTCCTTCGGTTAACTCAACGTCAAGCGATGTATCACGGCCGCCCATGCGCTGAGTCATTTCGACAACGGCGTCTTCAGTGACATCAAGCTCTCTTGCGATATCTTCAATCTCTTCGGTGCCAGTCATATTGCGCAGGGCTTTGCGGGTCTGGGCCAATTTGAAAAAGAGTTTCTTTTGCATCTGCGTCGTGCCGATTTTGACCATCGACCAGCTACGCATGACGTAGTTCTGGATGTAGGCACGGATCCACCAGACCGCATAGGTAATCAGTCGCGTGCCACGCTGCGGGTCAAACTTCCTGACGGCCAACATGAGCCCGATATTGCCTTCCTGAACAAGATCGAGAAGACGAAGACCGTAGCCACGGTATTCGTTGGCAACCTTAACGACAAAACGCAGGTTGGCGCAAACCAGCTTATGGGCGGCTTCCATGTTGCCTTCCTGCATATGCCTGGTTGCCAGCTCGTGCTCCTCTTCGGAGCTCAACAGGTCGAAGCGGTTGACCTGAACCATGTAGTGTTCAAAGGTGTCTGTTGTGATTGGCAGATTTAATGTGCTCATGTTCTTATCCCTCTAAAATAAGCGGTTTGGCACTCTGAGGTTGTGAGTGCTAAACATATATACCAAATTGAATGTTATAATGCAAGAGGGTGTGTAAAGCGGAATGTGAAAAGTTGACACTTTCTTGTCTCCACCCCATAATGATAACTCTCTCAGTCTTTACAACATCGGGTTAGGGAGGTAATGAACATGCACGCGATTCGTGGTTTAGTTCTATGTCTTTTCCTGGCAATGTTTTTGACTGCATGTGTCCCTGCGTCTGAAAAAGGCAAGGCAAAAGTCCATTGCCCTGCTTGTGGTACAGAATTTGATGCTCTCTACCAGAAGCGATTTTAGACTGCTTTCTTTTTGGACTTCCAGGGTACTGTTTTCGTGAAAATACTCTATTTGGGCCTCTTCGGTGGCATGGGCTGCATCGCCCGGTACATGGTCTCCGGATGGGTTTACAGCCTTGCCGGAAAAACCCTGCCTTATGGGACCTTGGCCGTTAATGTCATCGGGTCCCTGCTCCTCGGCCTGATCATGGAAGGCAGCTTGCGCAGCACGCTATTGAGTCCCGAACTGCGTTTCGGTATCACGGTTGGTTTTCTCGGTGGCTTTACCACTTTTTCCACCTTCTCCTACGAAACCGTCAGACTAATGGAAGAGGGGAGCATGCTCGCAGCCGGAGCCAATGTTCTTCTCAATGTGACCGTCTGCGTGGTTGCTGCTCTTGTCGGCATCTATCTGGCCCGGCAAATGTAGTCTATCTCTGTGAAAGCGAGGACAACATGATGAAACAGGAAGAGCTGGTCCTGATGAGGATCTTTGTCGGTGAGAGTGACCGTTTCGAGAAGAAACCACTCTACGAAGCATTGGTCGAGCTGTTTCATGCAGAAGGAGTGGCCGGAGCAACCGTCATCAAGGGGGCGATGGGTTATGGTGGCAACAGCCAGGTGCATTCAGATCGTCTGTTACGTTTGAGCAGTGATCTCCCCGTGATAATCGAGGTGGTTGATGCTGAAGAAAAAATCAACGAAGTTCTGCCATTGATCGAGGGAATGTTTCGGGGTGGATTGATTACCCTGGAGAAAGCCCGCGTCATTAAATTTAAGGATAACTGATAAATATGTTCAGTCGAATTTTGACCCTGCTGCAAGGTGAAGGCGCTGTCGCCGAAGAAAATCGTTTCGAGAGAGTTCAAGTTGCGACGTGTGCTCTATTGATGGAGGTCGCCCATAGCGATGGTCACTATCAGGCCGCTGAAGCGAAAGTCGTTCATGACCTATTAGCCAAGAAATTCGATCTCTCGGCCGCGGCTGTCGCAGAACTGATCGATTACTCACACGATCATCGTGAAGAGAGCCTCGACCTGTTTCAGTTCGCCCGTGAAATCAACGCCCATTTCAGCCGTGCAGAAAAGCTCGATGTTATGGAAGGCATCTGGAGGGTTATTTACGCTGACGGCACCCTCGATAAATATGAAGATGCCCTGGCACGGCAGCTCGCCACTCTGCTGCGCCTCGACCACAAGGACGTGATTGATCGCAAGTTACTGGTTTTAGAAGAGACGAGAAACGTGGCGCGTAGCGAGTAACGCGTGGCGCGGAAATCTTTGAATCCTGTAGAATTGATGAAATGAAGAGGTTCTGTTTGTCTATGCTCTTGCTTTTACCTCGCCACACGCAACGCGCCGCTCGCCACTCATGTCATCCCTGACTCGCATCGTATCCTGGAGTCACCAGCTCCTCTGCGAAGTCCTTGAACATGGCGATCTGGCCGTTGATCTGACCGCTGGTACGGGGCAGGATACTCATGTTCTGGCGGAAGCCGTAGGTACCGAAGGGCAGGTTGTGGCTTTTGACCTGCAAGCCGAGGCCCTTGAACAGACGACGCAGCGGTTACAAGAGCATGACTTTGTTGTTAAAAGTGTCCCCGACGATACAGAGATTCCGCGAGCCTTCGGTGTCTACCTGGTTCATGCCTGCCACAGCTCACTTGATAAAATCATCACCCATCCCGTTAAAGCCATTATTGCCAACCTTGGCTATTTGCCAGGTGGAAATAAATCTCTGGTTACCCGACCCGACTCAACTTTGGCTGCACTCAGTCAATCGCTCGAATTGTTGGTCGCTGGTGGTCGCCTTGCTGTCACGGTTTATCCGGCACACCCGGGGGGCGAAGAAGAGGGGGAGGCTGTTAATGCTTTCTTCTGTAGCCTGTCTCGCGAGAATTGGTTGGTTCTTTCACTTCGTGCGGCTAACCGCAGTGAAGCTCCTTACCTGTTGGTTGCTGAACATCTTCCTTAGTGCCGCGTCAACGACAAACTGACGCATCCAACTTGTTCTTTTCCGTGCCTGCTTCGTTATGTATTAAGCCACGTAGTTACCACTATGTGACTCAAGACATGCCTTGCTGGCACAAAAAATTGCGGCGTTGTGTTTACGTCATTTCATCATTGACACGACACATAGAGTGTTCCCTTACACTTCAAATTGATTTGTTTTTCATTAAACTATAAACTTAACTAATGATCTGGAAATCACCTGTTTGCAAGATGATGGAACCGAAACTGTTAATGAAGGTAGTCTGAACACTTTAGTCAAGCAGTCGCACATTGACAGTGTGCGTCTTGTTCTTGATGGTGAGACGCGTATTGAGCATCCTATCAGTTCTGAACCAGACAAGAAACCTAAACGCCGCATGACTACGGAAGTCCGAATCCGCAATTTGAGTCTCTGATTTTTTGATGCCAGGATGATGAAATCTAACAGCGCTCTCAGTTACATCGCCATGCTCTCAGTCGTCGGTTTCTTCCTCTGGATAATCCGCAATTTTGCTCGTGGACTGCGTCAGAAAGATCAGCTCAATTTTGTTCGCTCTGTCCCACATCAGGAGCCCTCTCCCGAGAAGAAACGCATTGATTGGCCGGTCCACATCTTACTGAGCAAACAAGACGACATCCCGATTCCCGGCGTATTTACTCACCTCAGCACGACAGACGCTTTCATGGAAAGTTCCGCTAGTCTGGTCACAGGGCAGGAGATTTCACTCTATGTGGATGTCCCGGAGCAAGAGCAGGTCCGCTTATCTGCAAAAGTTATCTGGGCTAGGAAAGGGCTTAAGGGCAGAAATGCTACGCAATTGAACTTTACGAGTAGTTACGCCGGCGTGATCAAAACTTTGTATGGGTTGGCCTGACTTGGTTTTTTAACCTGCCTTTCAAAATGCAATTTATGTGTTACATACAGGTTTTGAGTCCAACGCAGAACCTGACATTGCCTCCGGTTCGTTGAAGCAGAAAGCGGGTTACGCTTCCCGAAGCGTTCTTCGATGTGCGTGTCAATTTTTTTAGTAAGCCGAATCGACGAACAAAAGAAACCCCCGTATTTGAAAATACGGGGGTTTTGAGTGGGTCAACGGGAAAATTTGAATCGATGCAGTCCATCATGTTAGGGCAAGAATTTCCCTTCTTGATGCGTGAAATATCAAAGCCGTTATGCGCACGCAAAACCCTCCATCAGGGCCTCAACTATTTTACGGGCTTCCGTAGAGGTTACCTGGTAAAAGACTTCAACGCCATCACGCTTGCCCACAATAATCCCTTTGTTCTTTAGCAGGGCGAGATGCTGTGACACCGTGGCCTGCGGCAACTCCAGGCACTCCCAGATTTTTTTGACATTGCAGGACTGCGACATGAGGCCAGCAACGATCTTCAGCCTCACCGGGTGACCGAGGACTTTCAGGATTTCTGCTTCGCGATCGAAACAGATGGATTTGTCAAATTCTACTTCTGCCATAGCTTAATCCCTTTATTGTTAAATTGAATATATAGATATTAATCCTCAGAGATTAAGAAAGTCAAGATTTTCGTGGTAGAAGCGTCTTATACTCGACACCGGAGGATGCAGGCATTAAACTGATAACCTCGATCTTCTTGAAACTTAGCCTTCGCTGATTGTGGCGACAGATAATAGAAAAAGGTTACTTGAATGTTACTTGGAAGCATACTCGTGTTGGCTGGGCTGTTACTTCTCTACTATGGGGCCGAGTACCTGGTTACGGGCAGCTCTCATCTGGCCCTTTCCTTCGGTGTTAGACCCTTGATCGTTGGGCTTACGGTGGTCGCTTTTGCGACCAGTATGCCGGAGTTGATGGTCTCCCTGTTTGCCGCCTATCGAGGCTCTTCGTCTATGGCGGCCGGCAATATTATCGGTTCCAATATCGCCAATATCGGTTTGATCCTGGGCGTCGCGGCCTTGATCACACCAGTGCTTGTTGCCCGTTCCACATTGGTTCGTGAAGTTCCGATCATGGTCGCTGCTTCGCTTGGTCTTTACCTTGTCGCCCTGGATGGCGAACTTGCCTTTGGTAATGGCCTGGTCCTTTTCTTCTGCCTGTTAATTTTTCTTGTTTATTGTCTGGTGAATGCACGTCAGCCCTCTTTGCCCCAGGATGGAGACGTCGAGAAAGCCATTTCTGAAGCCTCCGGACAGCGGGGGCGGAATGTTGTGCTGGTCCTGATCGGAATGGCCGGCTTGAGCCTTGGCGCCGAGTTGATGGTGCGGGGTGCGGTTATGGTCGCTACTCTTCTGGGTGTGTCGGAGTTGGTGATAGGGCTCTCTATTGTTGCCCTGGGAACCAGTCTTCCAGAACTTGCAGCGTCGGTGATGAGTGCATGGAAGGGGGAGATGGATATCAGTGTCGGTAACGTCATCGGCAGCAATATTTTCAATGTCCTCTTTGTCCTGGGTATCTGTCCGATGATTCGAACCATCACCATCGAGCCCAGAGTTATCAATGTTGATTTTCCTATTATGTTGGCTTTTTGTGGCTTGTTGATCGGTCTTCTGACCATGATGCCGCCCCGGCTTGTCCTGGATCGGAAGCGTGGGGTTGTGTTGCTGGGGGCTTACCTCCTTTTTGTGGTCAGTCTTTTTCTATGATTTACAGGGTTGTTTTACTGGGCGTGTTTGCTTTGGCGCTCTTTTCTTTTGCGCCATTGTGTAGCGAGGCTCAAGAGGTTGGGGTAGAAAAAGAAATTCAGCAAATGGTGGGAGAGAACTACCTCTACGCCATTGATTTTCTATTCTTTAAAAGGTTGGCAGAAGGGGCGTTGCGTCTTTCTGAGACCGATCAACCTAATATTTACCGAGCAGAATTGATCGGGCGCACCCTGGGGGTCGCCTCATGGTTGTCCGGAGATCGCACCCAGACTTACACGTCGGTGATGGAACTAACCCCAGATGGCTCTCTGCGTAGTATCGAACACACGTCCAGAATCGTTAAGCGCAAGTGGGGTAAGTGGAGAGATCGCGGTCGACACCATCGTTATGATTATACTCAGGGTATCGTCTTCGAAGAAAAAACTAAAGAAGGTGTCGTTAGCTCAAGGAAAGAACGTAAGATTCCTGATGGTCAACAGCCTGTGGATATGTTGACGGCATTTTACAATTTAAGAGCCGGTATTTACGGCCCTTTGGCCCGCGGAGCTCAATTCCTGATTCCCACCTATTCCGGTAAGGGTTTCTCCAATATTGCTGTAAAAGTCTTGACGGTTGTACAACAGGCAAAACAAGACTTTTTCCCCTCTCATGGTTTGCTGCTGTCGGTGACACTGGACCCGGAGGTCTTTGATACCGACAGCGGTAACCTGTATTTCTGGTTTGATGATGCAGGAATCCCGGAACGCGGTATCGTAGAAGATCTCATTGGTATGGGGGATGTTAGAGGGTCTCTGGTTGAGGAGGACTTATGAGTCGGAAGGAAAGAGTGTTCGTTGTCGGACATCGTAATCCGGATACAGACTCTGTCTGCAGCGCTATGGCTTACGCCCGCTTGTGGCAGAGACAGGGGCGTGACAATGTTTTCCCGGGCAGGACTGGCCACATCAACCGGCAGACGGAATTTGTCCTCGATACTCTGGGGCAACAGGCACCTCTCCTTCTGACCGACGTTTACCCACGTTTGCGCGATACGATGGACGGTGAGCCTGCCGTGATCGCTGCTGATGCGCCGCTTTTGCAGGCCCTGGATTTAATGCGTCAACGCGACATTCGCATGTTGCCCGTCGTGGATAGTGACAATCGGCCCGTCGGAGCACTTATTCTGAAGCGCCTCACCGAGCATGTTTTCCTGCCCCGATCTGGTCGTCCGGTTCGACAGGTTCTTTCTTCCCCTGAATCGATACGGGTTTGTCTGCAGGCTGAAGCTGTCAATCTCGTTGACGAAAACAGCACCGAAGAGCTTGACCTCTTTGTCGGTGCCATGTCTCTCAAAATTTTTCACGAGCGCCTGGCTGAGGTTGAGCCTCAACGCATCGTAGTTTTTGTTGGTGATCGGCAGGATATCCAGCGGGACGCCATAGAGATGGGGGCTCGCCTCTTGGTTGTGACGGGAGATCAGGAGATTGATGCTGATCTCCTCTCCCTGGCCTGCGCAAAGGGGGTCTCCGTTTTGCGTACACCTTTTGATACTGCCACCAGCGCCATGCTGGCCAGAATGTCGACTCCGGTTCACCTCCTTGTAGAGACAGCGGTCCCTACCGCTCATCCAAATGACCGTCTTGATGAAATTCGTAAAGTCATGATGCGAAGCACGGCACCCGGTGTTATGGTCCTTGACGACGAGGGGAGAATAAGTGGTGTTGCGACTAAGTCCAATCTGTTGCGATCGTCATCCCTCAAACTTATTCTGGTTGACCATAATGAATTATCCCAGGCGGTGCCCGGCGCCGATCAGGTCGACATCCTTGAAGTTATTGATCATCACCGGCTGGGCAACTTCCACACCGATGCTCCGATTCGTTTTATCAACCAACCCCTCGGCAGCACCTGCTCTGTGGTGGCGACACTTTATCGTCAGGCTGGACTCGAGCCGGAGAAGGATGTTGCTGCGCTTATGCTGGCAGGACTTCTCTCTGATACCGTGCTTCTAAAGTCACCGACGACAACGGCTGTGGACCGTGAGCTGGTTGTCTGGTTGGAAAAGTGCTCCGGTCTGGAGGCCTTGGCTTTTGGGCGGCAGATGTTTCAGGCGGGTAGCACGCTGGCTGCTTATCCGAGTATCAAGGCTTTACTTACGGCAGACTTCAAGGAGTACGAAGTTGAAGGCCGAAGTTTTGGCGTCGGACAGGTTGAGGTTGTCACCTTCCAGGAGTTTGAAGAGCAGAAGGACGCAATTATGCTAGGTTTGGAGGCGCTGGTTGCCGAACGTACACTTGGTCTGGCTGGCTTGTTGGTGACAGATATTGTCCAACAGAATAGCCAGCTCGTGGTGAAGGGCGATAGGGACTTGATAGCCGCGATAGGCTACCCTCAGCTGGAGACCGGGCGTTTTGAGCTGAAAGGGGTGCTTTCACGAAAAAAGCAGCTGATGCCTCACCTGTTGCGGGCACTTAAGTCAGTTTGATCTGTTAGGTCGGTGAGGGTTTTACAGAAAAAAGATAAAAAAAGACCCCGCGTAAGGAGGGGGGGGATACGCGGGGTCCATAAGCTCTTCGGCTTGCAGGCAATCGAAGAGTTGCTCTGACTATAACAAAGACTAAATTGGTTGACAACTAAATTTGTGAGAAATTTGTGAGAAATTTGTGAGAAATTTGTGAGAAATTTGTGAGAAAAAGATGCGAATAAGTAGATTTCTCACAAAAGCAGTTTCGGTAGCTCCTCAACACTGGATAATATCCTGTCTGCGCCTCTGAATTCGTGCTCGGAGGTGTGCTGTCCGGGAATGACCCAGCAGGTGAGTCCGGCGGTTTTCGCTGCGTCCAGGCCTCGTGGCGAATCCTCTATGACTAAGGATCTGTGAGGCTCGTGTCCACTCCTGCTCAGTGCCAGAAGGTAGGGCTCGGCACTGGGCTTGCTGTTGGTATAATCTTCCCGTGTTAAACAGAAATCAAAAAATGTCAGCAGCCCGGTGTGTTTGTGGATGATATCAAAGTGGCTTTTGGCAGAACTTGTAACAATGGCCATTTTCAGCTTGCCGTGCAGTGTGTTCAGGGTCTCGCGTACCCCTGGCAAAGTCATGTCTTCCAAGTCTAGCAGTTGAGCATAGCGGTTGTTCCGCCACGCTTTAAGTTCCTCTATCGTAACGTCTGCATGTCCACGGGCTGTGGCCAGATCAAGAAGGCTCTTTCCCCTGGTAAGTGAAATTTCGACAAACAGTTCATCGCTTAGAGTGATGTCCAACTTGGCCAGGGCTTCACGGTTGGCTTGCAGGTAGTAAGGTTCGGTGTCAACCAGAACCCCATCATTATCCCAGAATATCTGTGTGAATTTCATCTTAGTGTTTTGCCGGAAGTTTGAGGTTGATGATTCGATAAGATGGACGATCTCTACTGAATAACAAAAAGGGCGCTGGAAATCCAGCGCCCTTTAAGATTGTAGAAGTAGAGAAACTTACTTCTTGTGGCAATCGTTACACTTGGTCGGACCATCCATTTCTTTGTGGCAAGCTTTGCAGGTCTTGTGGCCGAAGTCCTTGTTTACTTCAATCTTTGCTGGCTCGCCTTCATGGCATTTGGTGCAGTCGTCAGCAAGTTTTGCCTGGTGAGCTGTGTGGTCGAAGGTCACGGTGCCTTTCTCGTTGTCATAGGTGTAGCTGTCAGCCGCGATAGCAACGTTGGCACCTACGAATGCGAGAAGCATCATCATAATTACAAGTTTCTTCATTGTCTTCCTCCATGTTTTGCGGTTAGTCATGCTGGGCGTTATTGCCTCAAATCTTGTGATCAGTTATATCGGAAGCTTTAGTGGAAATCATCAGACATCGATCCGGATGTCGATAGATGTCGATTCTTAATTGAATAATTACAGGTATTTACGGCGGTAAAAATCGTGTTTGCCGACATCTCCAATTTTGCTGTTTACTTGATATCTATACCCTTGGTAGACTCGCTGACATGAGCCAGAACACTTATGAAGATAAATCATCAACCCTCTGTCTGGATGCCTCTGAGATTAGACGTGTCCGGGAGAGTCAGCAGCTGACTCAGCTTTATGTCAGTAAGGTTGTCGGCGTGACGACGGACACAATCTCGCGCTGGGAGAATAACCGCTATCCGACCATTCGACGTGAAAATGCCTTGAAATTGGCAGAGGCTCTGGAAGTTCCCCTGAAAGACATTCTCCTAAAGCCCGTAGAGTCCTCGCAAGAGGAACCTGAGGTGCTAAAGAAGTCTGCGATCCCATGGCTTATCGCCGGTAGTCTGGCAATCGTTGTGCTGGTAATCCTTGCCACACTATTTTCTCAATCGCCTCTGGACCTCGCTTCGGTTACTGCAGATCGGATCCTGCCTGATTTTGCAGGCCCGGCCAGCTTGATTCCTGTCGAGATCCATCTGACGCACAGGTCGCAGAGAGGGGGTATTATTATTCGTGAGTACTTCCCGAAAGGTTGGAAAATTGTTCAGGCACATCCGCCGGCGTCAAGCTTGGATAACGTGAACGGCGTCGCCCGCTGGATTGTCAAGGCCGGAGACGACCGAGAGCGGGTCGTATACCTGGTCCAGGTCGATCCTGCGGCCCGATTAAACTCGGAAGGAAGTTTTCAAGGCGAGATTGTTGGCAGTAACCAAGGCAGTAAATCTGCAGTGCCTATCCAGGGGGAGAGTAAGATCAATGTTGCCGAAGTTCACTGGGCCGATGCCAATGGTGACGGGCAGATCGATGATGCAGAGATGCTTGAAGCCTCTTTTACCATTGAAGATATGGCTGGTGTGCATATCGATTGGCATGATCTGGAGCAACTCTGGAATGCCGGGCGTTATACCTGGGACCAAAAGGCAGTGAAATTTCTTCCACAACCCATAGTGCCATGATTCCTTTTCCGGTTGTGTCGAGCATTCCTGTTTTCTTTTGAGCGGGGATGACCTTATAGCGAACTGATATAAAGCAGCGCACTCCAAAATACGAGTGCGCTGCTTTTTTATGTTAGGTGCTCAGATAGGTCTAGGACTGCAGAGGTTTTCTTCTTTGTTGACCTTAACACCGCAGTTAGTGCAGACAAACTTGGGATTTTCATAGAGTTTGTTGATTTCTGCACTGGTTTCGGTCGACTTCATTTGACACATATGCAACTCGCAATGTTCCTCGGGATTTAAACAATCATTTTCAGACATAAAGTATCCTCCTTGGAGATTTTAACATGAACACGCGAACTAACGTCGGGATCAGTTTATTTAAAGTTAACGCAATGATTTCAATCGTCAACCTGACATTGATGTTTATTCCTCATTCGAAAAACGTAGAAGTAGATGAGTAGGTTCACGGTCAGAAGAATACCCCCCAGAACCCATTGCAATGAAACCGTCAGTTGTTCGGGATAGATTATCGAATCCAGGTAATGCTCGATGAAGCTCTCAGGATATTCCGGACTTGACGCACGTCGCCGAAAATAATTCTCCAAGGGTGTTAATGGACAGAGCCATCCAGCCCATTCAACCCACAGACCCCAGAGCATTGCCGGAATGTGAAGCCAGATCCAGAAGCTTTTGCGCAGGGCAAGCAGCCCACCAAAAAGAACAAAGAGGATGAAGATAAGGTGGAAAATCAGTGTCAGTTCGGCTGCCAGTCGGTAGCCCATCTATCACTCCTGCAATGAGTTGAGGAACTCATTGATAAGAGAAAAGTACCTCGGCCCGTTAACAAACATGATGTCGTTGTGGTTACCCTGCTCGAAAATTTCAAGCTGAACCGGACCTCCACACCATTTTGCGAGGCGTTCAGCGTGACTGACGTCGATCAACCCGTCGTGACGGGTGTGCAGAATTAACGTAGGCTTTGTGAAGTTTTCCATACTGTGCTGTGTATTCATGGCAGCCATGACGGCTTCCTTCAATCCCTCTGCTGTTGTCCCTATCTCTTCCGGATGTAGTCTCAGTAAAAGTCTCTCCAGTGGGTCAGCTACGGCGCTCTCCAGGATCAGCCCCGCAATATCAGGAAACAGTTCTGCGGCTTTTATCGCGAAGAGCGAGCCAACGGAGCGACCAAAGATCACCAGTTTTCCGACCGGTTGACCGATTGACTCAATCGTCTGTTTCACATCTTCAAGCATCCTGCCGAGTTGTGGGGTTCCCGTAGAGCCACCATAGCCACGGAATTCGGCGAGGAAGCAGTTGCACCCCATGCGACCGATTAATTCCGGAAAACCATCAAGGTAGTCGGCCACAACCTCACCGTTGCCATGGAAATGTACAATGGTACGCGCTTTGGGATCTATCACATGATAGTAGCAGGCCAGCCGTGCTGCTGGACAATCGACCCAGAATATTTCCGGCACAGAGACCTGGCGTGGGAAGAAATAGCGTTGACTGATGACTGGATGATCAAGTAATGAAGGCTCTGACATCAATCCTTGTGCTCCCAGAATTTTTTCAGGAACTGGTCGCGACCGGAGTTGTAGCGATAAGCTTTATATTGCACCGGGCTCTTCTGGTAATAAGCGTGATGGTAGTCTTCAGCGGGATAAAAAGTTTCCAGTGGAACGATCTCTATCGCCAGAGGGCTTTTAAATCGACCAGACGCGACCAAGTCCTCTTGTGACTTCTCGGCGAGTTGTTGCTGCTCCTGGTTATGATAAAAGATGGCCGGACGGTATTGAGAGCCGCGGTCGACAAACTGGCCGTCTGGGTCCGCCGGGTTGATGTTGCGCCAGAAGACGTCCAGTAATTGTGGGTAACTGACTTTTTGTGGATTGAAAGTCACCTGCAACGCCTCCGTGTGCCCGGTTGTTCCATTACAAACCTCTTCGTAGGTGGGGTTCTCCTTATGACCACCCGTGTAGCCCGGGATCGTAGAGGTTACACCCTCCAGATTATCGAATGGAGGCTGCATACACCAGAAACAGCCACCGGCGAAGGTTGCCTTGGCCAAGGTTTTAGAATCCACTGACATCTAGTTTCTCCTATGTTTTGGTGTGCCCGGAGTCTTGATTCTCCGGACATTTGGTAAACTATTTTTTGGTAACCACAAGCCAGAGGGCGTGAACCATTCCGGGGACTCCGCCGAGCAGTGTTAAGACAATGTTGACCCAGAAGTGTAGAGTGAGGCCAACCTGCATGAATGCCGCAACGGGAGGGAGGAAAATAGCGAGAATAATTTTGACGATGTCCATGGCAATACATCCTTGATGTTAATGATTGCTGGTTATTATAACAGGTTGCCGATGATCATAAAGAGTTAGTGTGGAATCTGCAGATCAATAGATTGTCTGATGTGTGAATGTTCCAGTGTTGTGACACATGATGTGACAATATTGAGATCTGGCACAGTGGCGTTATTTTCTAGAGAGTGTCTTTGTCTTTTTGTCTATTTGCATCATCTTTGACGGATGACAAGGTTTGAGCTGCTGAGAGTCTTTCCGTGTTTTTTTTGAATAAATCAGGATATTTGAAGCGGTTTTGCGGTATACTCTACAAAATTTGTTTTATATTAGCCCTTTAAGGTGTCCGTGGAATCGTATGTTTAAAATAACAACAAGTATTGCTTCTATCATTAGTCTTTTTCTCTGTTTGTTCAGTGTTCCCTCTATTGCTCAGCCGGCTGACAACACTCTTGTCACGTTAGATTCTCTGGACCCGGCGGTTACCTCAGTTCTCGGCAGTGAAGACAGCCTCTACGTTATGGTTCGATATGAGAGCGAAGTTCCGCTTCGTTTTCAGGCGATCGGCATGCACTCCGGGCTCCCTCTCGAAGTCGGGGCCATTAAAAACCCCGCGGCCCTGCACGCTCCCGGCAATGGCGAGGCACTGGTCTGGGTCAGTTATACCAACCCGACCCGGGTGGATGCTGTCGGCGTGATTGTCATGGATGAGAAATGGCAAAAACTTTACACGCTCACGAAAGCCGCCGAGATGAAGTGGCAGGGCTTCTCTGCTGACCAGCCGAGGACGTCTGCAAAGTGGGTCGATACGTTGCTCCGTGCCGAGCAGCGTAAGATCGATTATTTCTACGATCCCTCGCCCAATAAATACGGCATGCTCTATGACGTTGTGTTTTTCCTGACCATGATTTCGATCCCTGCATATATTTTATTACAACTGTATATGTTGTGGCGTTATCAGTATCGTTGGCGAGAACTTGCCATGATACCTATCTTTCCTTACCTGATCCTGGCGTTCTATATGCTTGTCGGATTGGAGATTGATGAATCGTTAAAGGTGACCTTCCTGTTCCGCTACACCTCGCTGGCGTTTCTTTACCTTTTTGTCTTGTTGTTGGCGAAACGCTTCTGGCAGGATAAGCTGGGGCCACCAAAGTTATACAAGCCTCCAAAAGCTTGACAAGTCTTGGGCCATCCTTCTTAGAAGGCTGGCCCTTTTTTATGACGATCTATTCACGCTTTGATGCTGCTATTGCTGAAGTATCAGGAAAACCAACCCATCATGCGCATATGCTTGATCAGGTTGATGACGCCCATGCCCGCTACGACCAGCCCTGCTATTCTTAGCATCCAGGTCCGTGCCCGCCCACTCAACCAGTGAGCGGCACCACCGAATAGTAGGAGGGAAGGGGCAGTCCCAAGGCCGAAGGCAAACAACATTAAAGCACCGGTCGCAACACTCGCGCTTTGAGCGGCTGTAATCGCCACCGCATAGAGATAGCCACAAGGGATAAAGCCGAAGAGAAGTCCCAGAGGGAGTGCTGAAATTGCCGGAGGTAGACGACGAAGGCCAGCTACGGCAAGCGTCATTGCTTTCATCGGTCCGGGGAAGTCGAGCTTGGAGACACTCAGCCAGGTAAACAGCCCTGCTGTACCGAGACCAACCAGGATGACGAAGACGTCAGATCCAATCAGCAGGGATCTTGTCACCATTTTGAAGCGATCGGTATAAGCCAGAGCAGAGCCAAGCCAGCCAACCACAGCGCCGATAAACGTGTAGGTGCTGATTCTTCCGAGGTTATAGAGCAGATGAAAAAACCAGCCACCTTGGCGTCCCGCATCTGACAACGACAGGGCGCTGACCAGGCCTCCGCACATGCCTATACAGTGGCCCGTGCCAAGCAGGCCCGTTACAAAGGCCATGTAAATGAGCGAGTCACTCATTTCATGATGACCATTTCGATGTCAAAAATAATCTTTTCTGTTCCACTTTCTGAATGATTGACTTCAACATTGACCTGCCAGGCTCCCGCCATAGTAAAGATCGCCGCGCCACGGTAAGCGTTGTCTTTCCACACGGCTTTCGGATTGTTGGGCGGCATCGGCATGAAGGGCATGGTAAGGTCCAGAGCCAGCTCGGCATCTTCGATCATTTCACCGGCTTTACTCTTCAGTTCAATCGTAAAAGGGATTTCAATCATGGCCTGGAGCGGGCCGCTGGCGAAAATGATGACAGCTTTGCCGCCATCGGCCATTTCGGTTTCAATAGGTGTCACAGCAGCCGTTGCACCGATGACCGTGCAGCAGAGCAGGATCAGGGTGATGATCTGGACTCTGACGATAATCAGACTATTCTTCATGTTTCTCTCCTTGGGAGTCCTGATCGTCTTCGTCATCCAGCATACGATACTTGGGACCTTCGATATCATCAAAGTCACCGCGCTTGACTGTCCAGATAAAGAACAGCCATGCACCTGTTCCGATGCAGAGTGAGAGGATGATCAGGATAATAATTGATTTCAACATTGGAGGATATTAATCGCTCGCTCAGGCTTTGGCAACTGAAAAAGTGCGACGAATCACTCGACCGAGTCGCAGTGAATTGCTGACCACGATTACCGAACTGCTGGCCATGGTCAGCGCTGCCCAGACCGGTGCCAGGTTACCGCTGGCTGCCAGAGGAATGGTGATCAGGTTATAGGCGAAAGCCCAGAAGAGGTTCTGTTTGATCACCAGCAGGGTTTTTCGCGCGATGTAGATCGCTTCGAACAGACGTCCGAGGTTGGCCCTTGTGAGAACCAGGTCAGAGGTCTCCAGTGCGATGTCGGTTCCACCGGCCATGGTACAGCCGACGTCAGCCAATGAGAGGGCCGGTGCGTCATTGATGCCATCACCAACCATCATGATTTTTTCTCCGGCTTTCTGATGGGTACGAATCCATTCGGCTTTGTCAGCAGGGTTGAGGTTGGTGTGAAAGTCGGAGATGGACAGTTTGCTGCTAACCTCCTGTGCCGTTGCGAGGCGATCCCCAGTCAGCAGGACGGTTCTCAGACCTATTTGTTGGAGTTGTTCTACTGCAGAGGCAGCTTCTTCACGCATGGGGTCCACTATCAGCAGAGTCCCCATCCAGAGCCCTGCAAGGCTTACATAAACTTCCGTCAGCGACCCTGATGCAACCTCCGGAATCTCAACGTTACACTCCTCAAGGAAGGCGAGGCTGCCGACCAGGATCTCTCCTTCCAAACTCACCATACGCAGGCCACGACCCGGGACAGTTTCGACCGAACTCGTTGTGCCTATGTGAATTCCGGCTGCCTTTGCCCGGTCGATAATGCCGCGGGCGATCGGGTGGCTAGAGCCGTTTTCGACCTGACTGGCGATTCTCAAGAGAGACTCTTCGCTTTGACCGGGGGCGGGAATGATCTTCTCAACGGTCGGCTTGCCGAGGGTCAGGGTCCCGGTTTTATCGAAAGCAATTGTGCCGATCCTGGCGGTCATCTCCAGAATGTCTCCACCGCGGAAAAGAATACCACGGGTTGCGGCATTCCCGGATGCCACCAGGACGGCGGTCGGTGTGGCAAGACCGAGTGCGCAGGGGCAGGCAACAATAAGAACTGAGACAGCGTTGAGAAGTGCCGCTGTGGATTGGACATCATTCAAGAACCAGAACAACCAGGTCCCTGCAGCGGTCAAGGTGACGAAAGGGACAAAGAGTGTGGCAACCTTGTCCGCCAACGATTGTATAGGCGCCTTGCGGTTTTGCGCTTCTTCAACCATGAGCGCCATGCGGGCGATGAAAGATTCAGCTGCAACCCTTTCCACCTGCAGCTGGATTGAGGAAGAGAGATTCAGTGTCCCGGCGAGTACGGTGTCGCCCTGCTGTCTTAGCACCGGCATCGGTTCACCGCTGATGGTTGCTTCATCAAGCTCTGTCTTGCCCTCGTGAATCTTGCCGTCAACGGGAATGCGCTCGCCGGGACGGATCAAGATCAGATCGCCAAGCTTGAGACTCGTGCTGGCGACAACCTGAATATCCTCACCTGTCATGAGATTGGCGGATTCAGGGGCCAGTTGCAGAAGCTTGTCAATACCGGAGATAGAACGGTTACGGGCTGAGCCTTCAAAAAGCCGACCGAGCAGGATCAAGGTGATAATCATGGCGGCCGTGTCAAAATAGACTTCACCGCCGGCGAGCATGGAGTAAATGCTATAGCTGTAAGCTGTCGTGACACCGAGGGTGATCAAGAGATCCATGCTCGGTGCTTTGTTCCTGATACTACGCCATGCGCCGGCAAAAAACGGCCACCCGGAGTAGAAGACAACGGGTGTGGCGACCGCTGCGGCAAAGTATTGAATCGTCTCACGGATTGACGGGTCGATGCCGTGGAAGTAGCCACCGTAAAGCGCGAAAGAGAATCCCATGACCTGCATGGAGAGGAAGGCGGCTGTGCCGAAGCGGATCAGAAGTGAGCGCTGTTCTTTTGCGGCCGCTCGCTGTGCTGCTCCAGACGTGTAAGGGTGGGGCAGGTAGCCAAGACGGCTGATGTTGGTGAAAATTTCTTTCGGGGTTGTCTCTTTTGGGTTGAACCTGATTTGCGCACGATGGGTTCCGTAATTGACTCTGATTGTCTCGACGCCCTGAATCTTATCGATCAGTTTTTCCAGTAACCAGATGCAGGAAGCACAACGAATGCCTTCAATAATCAGGGATATCTCGGCAGATGTTTCGTTGCGGGTGACGACGTGTCCGGCGAGAAGGGCTTCATCGAAAGCTGTATCAAAAGCCCCTTCCGGAACACCTTCCTGATGCCAGTCTCTCTGCTGGTAAAATTTGCCGAGACCAGCGCCATTGATGACCCTGTAAACTCCCTGGCAGCCGTGACAACAAAAATGCAGCTCTTTGCCGTCAATTTCGTCAACGACCAGGTCCCCTTGAGGGATTGGCAGCTTGCAGTGAATGCATGTGTCGGCTGTGACCATAAGTTTACAGATTGAGAAGCAGTTGTCTGTTAATACGTGCGCCCTTGTGCTCGAATTCAAGTCGTGCGTTCATTTCACCCGTCATACCGGCAGTCAGGTTGAAAATATAAACCCCTGGTTCAGTCTCTTGTAAAGGCAGCTGTTTGCTCGATGTTGACCCGGCCAGGTAGAGAAAAATATCACCGTTGGCTGTTGCTACCGGCTTGCCCTCTTTATCCCTTAAACGAAATTCGAGGGTGCGCCCGATCAGTTCTGTTTCAACCTTCCAGCCAAGCACCGCTGCGGCTCTTTTTTCCAGTACGGTTGAACTGTACTTCAGGCCTTTGCTGTAATAGTCGGCGTCGGTGACCTCTGGCCCCGCGTCAATGGCCCGCATGGCCGACCAGACGGAAAAGCCGAGAAAGCAGCTGATCAGGAGAATTATGAAGAGCGGGTAGGAGTTCTTCTTTAGAGTCATTACGCTGATTATTCCTCGATGAAAGCCTGGCTGACAGCCATTTCTTTTCCGTTTTGATCTAATAGAATGAATTCTACATCTAATCGGGTTTTGGGAACAGCTGTTACCAGTACAAAGTCAACACGCAGGTTCTTACCTGCCTGCATCTTGAGTTGACTGGTCCGCCCCTTTAGAGACAATGCCGTTCCACTCTCTGCCTGTCTTGCTTTGATATCGTAGGTCGCCGGGCTGTTGCTGCGATTGTTGACCCAGGCATTGAAAAAGGTGGCGCGCTTGCCATCTTTCAGGGCTCGACTTGAAGCCATATGTGAGACAGATATTTTGAGCGAGGCCTCTGGACGCTGATGGGCGGCAAAGAAGAGTATTGCCACAAGCGCCAGGGTGACCATGCTTAAAAGCAGGGTGCGCAGGTTTAACAGGGCTTTTGCGCCTTTGCCCTCGGTACCAAAGGTATAGCTGATCAGACCCGGCTGATTGCGTTTGTTCATGACCCGACGGCAGGCGTCAAGGCAGCGCCCGCAGTTAATACATTCAACCTGATAGCCATCACGAATGTCAATCTGCATAGGACAGACCCGTACGCAGGAATTGCATTTGATGCAACGCGCCAGTTCAGCCGATGGCAGGTGCAGGGCCAGGGTCGACTTGTCAGCGAGGACTGTCTGGAAGCGACCGTAGGGGCAGAATTCACTGCACATCAGACGTCGGATCAGCGCCAGATCCAGATAGATGATCATTGCAACAGTTAAAAGGCATATCCAGGTGGCATAATGAAACTCCAGTGCCGCCAGCTTGGCAAAGAAGTCAAATGGCTTGATAAAGTACCAGAGCAGGTTCGACGAAACGAGGAAAGCCAGGGCAAGGTAGAAAGAGTGCAGGGCAAGCTTTTTGCCGAAACCTTTTTCGCCTTGTCCTTTCTTTCCATGCAAGCCCAGTCGTGTCGCAAACCATTCTGCCAGGTCCGTCAAGGTTGTTTGCGGGCAAAACCATCCGCACCAGACTCTGCCCAGCAACATGGTGGTCAGAAGAAAGCCGAGAGTCATTGCCAGGCTGAAAATCAAGACTAAATAAAGCTCCTCAATGCGGAGCGTTTGGCCGAAAAAATAGATGCTCAGTTCTGGGATATCTACACGAAGTAAGCTGTTGCCTGCGATCTGTACCCAGGGGGTCAGCAGCAATAACAGAGTCGTGGCCCACTGACAGCGGCGACGCCAAGGTGATAGCAATCTGAGTTGTGTCTGGTGGCTGGTTTTTTCTGACATTGAGGGGCTTGTCCCGGGGGCTCGTGGGGTGTCCCCGGAGTTGCAAAGCTAGGAGCGGGTCCTTCGCTAGGGGAATCGGTTCTGAAAAACAAAAAGCGGCAGAAGATCTCCCCTCTGCCGCTTATAAGTTCTAAAGACTGAGGATAAACTCAGTCAGAGCGTCAATCTCTTCCTGGGAGAGCTTTTGCTCGAACCCGGGCATGTTCTTGGGGCGCCCGAAGGCTATACTTTCCTGCACTGCCATAGTGGTCTTGCCGTACTTGTATTCGCCAGACAGGTCAGGTCCGAAGGCCCCCTTGCCGTTGGCACCGTGGCAGCCGGCACAATGCTTCTTGAAGAGCGTTTGGCCGTCTGCGGCAACAACTTCAGCAGGAGCCTGAACCGCTGCCGGGGCAGGAGTCGGTGCTGCTGCTTCTTGCTGTACCGGTGGCTCGCCCTTGTGAATCGCCATCTTCTCTTTGAGCTCAGCGTCCGAGCTCCATCCAGAGAGGAGATAGAAGGACATGAAGGCAACGGCCCAGATGATCAGCCCGTAAAAAAGAACGTTAAAGTAGACCGGCGGGGCTTTCTCGCGATCTTCGACAATACCGTCTGCATGTTCTTCGTTGTGAGGATCAGTTGTGCTCATGTGAATATCCTTTAGTCAAAAGTCAGTTTGTTTGACAGGTAAAGTTTAATCGTCATCCAACATGTTGTACTTGGCGACCTCCCCTTTATCTTTGTTCTTTTTGTTGTAGGTCCGTATCACGATCAGGGCAAAAATTACAAAGAGGCCGAAAGTAACGCCAAGGTAGACGAAGGAAGCCATGTCCATATTATTGGTCCCCGTCCGCTTTGTAGTTTCTGATGAAGTTGGTCAGCTTCCAGACCTTGTCGGTGCCAAGACTTGAGAAGCTCGGCATGCCGCCATCCGTGATGCCGGAGTAGATGAGTTCGAACAGGATTTCATCATCATAATCCTCGCCGATCAGCTCTGGACCGATCTCACCTTGCATCTTCTCACCATGACAAGCCGCACAGTTCTCCATGAAAATAGAACCCCAGCTTGAGATGGTCTCCTGGTCGGTATCGGTATAGGGATTGACCAGTTCGCCGACAATGGTGGTCTCGGTTGCTTCGCGCCAGGGGATATCGGAACCCAGCTTCTGCAAGTAAGCCACCATGGCGTCCATGTCATTTTTGCCTTCGAGAGCTTTGATCTCTTCCGCTGTATAGGGGAAATTAAGCGTCTCCATCTTACGTTGGATCATCTGTGGATCGAGCGGATAGTCCCGAAGCCACTCGTAGTCAGGCATGTTGGTCTTGGGTACCATGGAGCGTGGAGAGTCCATATGCTTGTAATGCCATGCATCTGGGTACTTGCCGCCGAGTCGCGCCAGGTCCGGGCCCGTACGTTTCGATCCCCAAAGGAATGGGCGGTCGTACACAAATTCTCCCGATTTGGAGTATTCACCGTAACGAAGGACATCTGAAACCAGGGGACGAACAGTTTGGGTGTGGCAGTTGTTGCAGCCTTCGCGGATGTAGACGTCGCGGCCTTCTTGTTGCAGGGCCGTATAAGGAGTAACTCCCTCGATGCGGTCTGCTTCCGTGTTGACCCAGGCAAAGGGCAGTACCATGGTGACGATGGTGCCGACGAGAATGGCGCAGGTCGCCAGAACAATTAAGAGGACAGGTTTCTTTTCCCACATAATTATGCCCTCCCTTCTGCGGTCGCAGTTGCTACGGTCGTTGGTTTACCGCACTTGACCGTCATATACAGGTTGTAAATAAAGATAATCAGGCCGACCAGGTAGATGATGCCACCGAAGGCGCGTGCCCACCAGTAGGGATACATTTCGACCATGGTTTCCATAAAGGTGTAGGTCAGGCTGCCGTCAGAGTTCATGGCATTCCACATTCCTGCTTGCAGAACACCGGCGACCCAGAGGGAGATCGACCAGATCAACTGCCCGACCAGAACCAGCCAGAATTGCAGATTGGCTAATGGGATGCTGTAGATTTCTCGATCCCAGATGCGTGGAACCATGAAATAGATGCTGGCGAAGCAGATCATCGAGACCCAGCCCATGGTGCCCATGTGAATGTGCGCCGGGACCCAGTCTGTGTAATGAATGAACGCCGAAAAGGTCCTGATGGCTTGCATCGGCCCCTGCAGGGTCTGTAAGCCGTAGAAGGTGATGCCGAGAATCAGGAACTTGACCAGGTAGTTTTCGCGCATCTGGTGCCATTGCCCGCCCATTGACAGGTAGCCGTTGAAGACGCTGCCCCAGGAGGGCGCAATCAGCATAACGGAGAAGCCCATGGCCAGGGTCTGAATCCAGTCAGGAACCGGGGTCCAGAGCAGGTGGTGAGCTCCCGTCCAGAGGTACATGAAGATCAGACTCCAGAAAGCAATAATCGAGAGCCGATGGCTGTAGATCGGTACGCCGGTTGATTTAGGCAGGAAGTAATAGAACATGCCAAGAAACGGGGCGGTTAATACCATGGCCACGGCATTATGACCGAACCACCACTCGACATTGGCGTCATTGGTGCCGGCATAAGCTGAATAAGATTTGAAGAGGGAGACCGGCTCTGCCGCAGCGTTGACCAGGAACAGGATCGCAACACCGACGATTGCCGCCATCATGTACCAGAGCGAGATGTACATCTGCTCGTCTTTGCGCTTGAGAATGGTCATGATGATGTTGAGGCCAAAGGCCACCCAGAGGATGACGATCATGACGTCGATCGGCCATTCCATCTCATGGTATTCCTTGGAGGTGGTGTAACCTAGCAGGAGTGTGACCGCTGAAGCGATGATCGTGGCGTTGAAGAAGTAGAGCTGGAATTTCGCCAGTTTGTCACTCCAGAGCGGAGTTTTGCAGAGCCTTTGGACAATGTAAAGGAAGGTGGCGAAGATAACGCCGACGGCCCAGCCATAGATCCCTGCATTGGTGTGAATCGGACGGAGCCTGCCGAAGGTCAGATACGGCGGGAAATTAAGGTCCGGTTCGACCATCTGGAAGGAGACAATGACTCCAACCAGTACCGCAACCAGTCCCCAGATCATACTCCAGATGACAAAGCTGCGCACAATGGCGTAGTTGTAGTTCTGCTTCTCCATAGCACCTCCTGAAATTAAATTAATGTGTTCCAAAGTTTAAGGTTCAGCGTGTGATTGTCAAGGCTTAATTAAATATAACAAAAACGGTGTTATTTATACGGGAGGGCCGGGTTTTTGTCAACTCCTGTCTGTACTTTTATTACATGTCAGATAAATGGCTAGATTGGGCTTCCATTTATGCGAGTAAAGTATGATTATGATGATTAAATTTATGGTTGAGGTTTTTTGCTTTGCGAACTGGTTTGGCTAAAAAATTACTATTTTACACGGGTGGCATCCTTGCCTTGTTGTTGCTGCTCACGTTTATGCTTCTGGAGCGTAATCAGGCGCAAGCGTGGGAAGATTATCTTTTTAGCCAGAGCCTCTCTTTCTCCAGGTTGGCAACTCCAGAACTGTTGAAGCGCTTCCGTGGTTCCTTTCCGCCGGATGAGCCCTCTGATATTGCGGACATGCACGAATTCCTCGGTCTGAATCGCGACCTGGTCCAGTTCTCTCTGGTTTCGGCAACCGGCCGTCGTCTCTATGTGTCGAACGCATTTGCGGATTTCCCTGACCTTGATCTACATTTATTTGATCAGGATGATATCTCTGCCCGCCTTGCCGCCGAGCGCACGACAATGCTCACGCATAAACTCTCTGGCGGAAGACGCCTGCTTGACCTCATTGAGCCTGCTTTCGGGCCGACCGGACAGCAGGTGGTTTCGGTTCGTTATCTGATCTCGTACGACTCGATCGACGCACGTATGTTGGAAGCACGCAGCTACTTTGTCATGATTGCCATTGCGGCTCTCTTTGGCTGTCTGCTGATGGTCAGCCTTGTCGCAAGACGGATCACCCGACCAATTGCCAACCTGACCGATGGCGCCCACTCCCTGACCCGCGGAGAGTTGGAAACTCGCATCGAAGTGGAGAGTCGTGATGAAATCGGCACCCTGGCTCAAGCCTTTAATGATATGGCAGAGAGCCTGGCTGCGAATCGGGCAGAGTTGACCCGTAAGAACGATGCTTTGAGCACTGCCAACGAAGAGATGCAGACAATGCAGGCGCAATTGCTACGCAGTGAGCGTCTTGCCGCGATCGGCCAACTGGCGGCAGGAGTCTCCCATGAAATCGACAACCCGGTCGGTATTATTCTTGGCCATGCCGAACTCCTGCTGGAAGACTTGGAGGCCGAAGACCCCTTGCGCGAGGATGTTGCCGCCATCATCGATGAGTGCCGACGTTGTAAGCGCATCACCGGTGGCTTGCTCGGCTTTGCGCGTTCTCCGGATAGCTACCGGGAACGGGTTGGCTTGAATCACCTGGTCGAAGAGGTGATGTCGTCTCTTCGGCCGCAGAAGCTTTTTAAAGACCTCGATCTTAAGGTCGTTGGTGTCAACGAGGATTTATCCGTAACTGCGGACGCCGATCAGTTTCGCCAGGTGATGATCAACCTGTTGTTGAATGCCGCACAGGCGTTGCAGGGAAGAGGTCGCATTGAAGTGACGCTTTCCAAAGTAGCTGGCTCTGCCCGAATACATGTTGATGATAGTGGCCCGGGAATTCCCGTTGAAGATCAGGAGAGAGTCTTTCAGCCCTTCTTTTCCACCAAGGCCCATGGCGAAGGGACCGGGTTGGGCTTACCTCTCTGTCGTAAACTGGTCGAAGGCCAGGATGGAGAAATCTCAATACAAAAATCACTTCTGGGTGGTGCGCGTCTTACCGTTTCGTTGCCCCTCTCAGAGTAGCTCTCTTCGCGAGTTATATTTCCTTTGTGATTTAAGGAAAAAAGCTTTGACATGCTTCGTGAGGATTCATTAGGATAAGCGATAATTTTCCCTTCGGATTTCCAATAACTATGAACTTTGTGCTCAATCTATTAAATGATGAGATCCTGCGCGTCGAGGAACAGTTTCGCAAGGACCTGGCGTCGCGCGTTCCTCTGATTCGCAAGGTTGGTGAGTATGTCCTCGCCAGCGGCGGCAAACGCGTGCGTCCGATGATGCTGTTGCTAAGCGCTAAGCTTACCGGTTACCAGGGCGAATCTCATATTGGCCTGGCCAGTGTCGTTGAGTTTATTCACACGGCAACCCTGCTGCATGATGATGTCGTCGACAGCGCAGTCCTCAGGCGTGGACAGGATTCCGTAAATGCCGTGTGGGGGAATGAAGCCAGCGTGTTGGTCGGTGACTTCCTCTTTGCAAAGTCTTTCTCTATCATGGTTCGTGAAGGGAATCTGGAGATTCTTAAAACTCTCTCCGATGCGACCACGCAGATGGCAGAGGGCGAGGTCCTGCAGTTGATCAGTACCTGTGACGTTGATCTTGACGAAGAGCGCTATATCGAAGTTGTTCGCAACAAAACGGCGGTCCTCCTTTCCGCGGCGACTCGTTGTGGAGCTCTCCTCGGAGCATGTCCTCCTGAACAGGAGGAAGCTTTGTCTGCGTATGGTATGGATCTTGGTATCGCCTTCCAGTTTATGGATGATGC
Source organism: Desulfuromonadales bacterium (assembly GCA_012974435.1). Taxonomy (GTDB): domain Bacteria; phylum Desulfobacterota; class Desulfuromonadia; order Desulfuromonadales; family BM103; genus M0040. Next base: position 28,155 of record JAAXQF010000468.1, read on the forward strand.
CTTGGACTACGTCGCCGATCAGGACGCGTTTGGCAAAGAGTGTGGGCACGATCTCCTCGAAGGCAAGGTGACCTTGCCCCTGATTCACACCCTGAAGCGCTGCAATGCAGAAGAACGTAAGAAAATAGCTGGAATTATCGAACAGGAAACACTCCCTGACGAAGACCTGAAGTACATCGTCGGTCTGATTCACTCCTATGATGGTATCGATTACACCCGTGATCGTGCCAAACTCCTTATTGAGTCAGCCAAGGGTCATCTCGCATCATTTGCGGACTGCCCGGCCAAAGAGGCGATGATTCGCCTGGCTGACTATGTTGTCAGTCGCAACCTTTAGATCTGCCTTTACGCCATCTCCCATACTAAGCCCTCGTCTTTTAGCGACTATTTCCTTTTGTGATGATTGGTTTTTGCGATAAATGCCGTGTTTTTCCGTTGGCTCGATGTTTGCTATTTCCTTGTGACATATACCTACCCTTATTGATTTAGGAACTTGGCTGTCGCATGGAACAGATTGAGCTTGTACAAGAATTAAAGTGTGATTACGAAGGCGAAAAATACCTGATTGAGGTCTTTGCGCGCCCTGGCGGCAGCCACTTCGCCCGGACCATCTTCAGTCCCAGTGATGTGATCATCAGTGACGGGGTCAGTCTTGATGAAGTGCTCCTTAAGCATCAGGATCTATTGCCACTCGCCATTCTCTCCAGACAGATGCATTTCCCTTCCCGAACTCTGAACTGATTCCCCAGGCTCTTGCCAAACGGGCTCCCGGTCTGGTGATGCTCCGTGTTATACTTCCTCGATGCCTCGTTTGTCTTTTCATAAAAAAGTCCTCTATGTCTTTTGCGGGTTGACCTTGCTGCCTCTTGTGCTCTTGGCTACCTTTGCCGGACAGAGCCTGGATACGGTTGAACAACTGCTACGTGTCAGTGCTATCAGCGCTCTGGATGAGCAGGCTGCAGAAACTCTCGAATTACGTGCTGTCATGGTCGCTGATGAAGTACGTACTTTTTTACGCAGGATTGAGAGTGATCTAAGTGTGTTGGCAAAGTTGCCGGCTGAACCAGAACAATACCTCTGGTTCAATCAAAACCACCGCCGGCCGATCTGGACGCGTACCGGGACCAATTTGTGGCCGCGTGAATTAAGACCGTCTGTAAGTCTCTATAAAGAAATTACCTACATAGATTCAAGTGGAATGGAACTTTTGCGGATCGCTGACGGCGCTTTGAGAAAAGACCTGCGTGATGTTTCCAAACCCGCCAACACGACCTATCTATCAGAAATTTATTTTAACGCTGCACGAGAACTTCAGGATGGTCAGATTTATGTTTCACACCTCACTGGGTGGCATGTCAATAAACGGGCTCAGCTTGCAGGAGCTGCTGATCCAGAGGGGGCCGTTGAGGGAGCCGTCTATGAAGGGGTCGTCCGGTTTGCGCGGCCGGTCTTTGCTGTTGATGGCCAACTGAATGGTGTTGTTGTCCTGTCTCTAGATCATCGACATTTGATGGAATTCACTCAGCATATTGCGCCGACGGAAGAAAGGTTCGTCATTTTCCCGTCCTATCAGAGCGGTAACTATGCCTTCATGTTCGACAATGAGGGTTGGATTATTACTCATCCGAAATTTTGGGATATCAGGGGTCTGGATAAAGATGGCCACCTGGTCCCTCCCTATACTAAAGATTCCAGTAAGAAAGAAATTGCCAGAGGCGCCATCCCCTACAACCTGAGGGAGGCGGCGTTTATCCACCCTAATTATCCAGAAGTACATCAGGCCGTGCTCGGTGGCCGCTCGGGAGTCGTAGACGTCACCAATGTCGGTGGTTCCCGGAAGATTATGGCTTTTGCGCCGATCTTTTATGATTCCGGGTCTTATGCTGAAACTGGTGTTTTTGGCGGCATAACAATAGGTGCCGAGGTGAAGCAGTTCCATCATATGGCAGAGTCTGCCTCGGAGAATATTCGGCGTCTTTATCATGCTTTCCTGACCGGGGCCTGGGTCATGATTGGTCTTACTGCCTTGCTGGTTGTCTTTGTTGCTTATCGTCTTTCACATAACATTACCGGACCACTGTCGACTCTTATTTCAGGGACAAGGGAGATGGCGAGGGGGAAACTCGACACGCAGGTTGATATCTCCAGCCCTGTAGAGGTCGCTGATTTGGCAACGGCTTTCAATACCATGGCTCGACAACTCTTTGAGCGTCGGGAACGATTACTTAAGACGTTGGCTGTCCTGCGCCGTTCGCGTAAAGAAATCAAGCAGGAGAGGGACTTTAAACAGACAATCGTCGAGAATGTTGAGGTCGGCATTCTTACTCTAAACATTCGTCAGGCAGTTACTTCATTGAACGGTGTTGCTCGCACAATTCTTGGTCTTGATGATGGGGCCTCCGGTGATTTACCTCTTTTTGAGGCTTTGCGGAATGTCCCGGAAATCCATAAGGCTGTGTCGCAGAGTATGGAGGTTGGGCGCTGGAGCGAATACGTTTCGCTGGAAAGGAGTGGGCGTTCTCTGACTTATCGATTGGCTCTCCACCCACTCTCTTCTCGGGGTGAAGGTGGTCATATCCTGACCATCGAGGATCTGACTGAGCGTGTTAACTTCCGTCAGCAAATGGCGCGTTTTGAACGTCTCGCCTCTCTAGGACGCCTTTCGGCAGGTATCGCTCATGAGGTTCGTAACCCGCTGACTGGTATCAGTTTGTTGCTTGATGAGTTGCACGACCGCATGCTCTCGAACCCGGATGATCAGCGCTTGATTCAGCGTGCTTTGCAGGAGATCGAACGACTTGAAGGTCTTGTTAACGAGCTGTTGAATTTTGCCTCCTTGCCTGATACTCGGTTAGCTGCAGGCGATCTGGCTGCGATTTTGCGAGACACGCTCTTTCTGCTCAGTAAACAATTCCTGAAGCAGCAGGTTGTGCTTCACGAGGATATTCCCGATGAATTGCTGCACCCTAACATGGACAGTGACCGCCTGAAGCAGGCGATCCTGAATCTACTCACAAATGCTATGGATGCCATGCCCGGCGGAGGTGATTTGTGGGTATCGGCACGGCGAGATCCTGACGGCACGAGCCTGACGATCCGTGATAGCGGCCAGGGAATACCTGCCGATCGACTGCCGCTGATCTTTGAGCCTTTCTATACGACCAAAGGAGAGGGCACCGGCCTGGGCCTCTCCATTACCCACACCATCATCACCAGCCATGGCGGTCGCGTTGAAGTGCACAGCCGGGAGGGTGAGGGCACTGAGTTTCGTATCTTTCTGCCTGATTCAGGCCAAATTTAGCCACCAGACTTACATTTTGTCCTCTCTTGTCTGTGTCGTAATCTCATTGTGGCCATTATTGGCCATTTCTTGTTGCCTCCAGTTCCGTCAGCAGATAGTATGGTCTTAAATAAATTCTTCCGTGTGATCGGGGAGGTTACAAGATGGAACGTATTCTGATTGTCGATGATGAGGCTTTTATTCGAGAGAACCTGGAAAGGATTCTCGCAGAGGAGGGCTATCATCCATATTCTACAGATAATGGTGATGACGCAGTCAAGGAAGTCAGTGAAGCCGACGTCGACCTGGTTTTGCTGGATCTGAACCTTGGCGCTGAAAGTGGTCTGGATGTTCTCCGCGCGATGCGTGAGGTTGACCCAGATGTGCTGGTTATCATTATTACCGGCTATGGGACCGTCGAAAGCGCTGTTGAAGCGCTGAAGATGGGTGCTTATGACTACATCAAGAAGCCATTTAAAGCTGACGCAATTCGACTGATTGTTAAGCTGGCCCTGGAAACTCAGAACCTGCGTAGGGAAGTTCGCCAGTTGAGACGCGGAAGCCAGTCTCGTGAAGCTTCTGGCGATAACCTTATGGTTGGCTCAAGTGAACAACTGACACAGGTGTACCGTCAGATTCGCGAGGTAGCCAAGCATGAAACGTCGACTGTCCTGATTACCGGTGAATCTGGAACCGGCAAGGAGTTGGTCGCAAGAGCTATTCATCAGTTGTCACCCCGAAAGTCGAAACCCTTTGTTGAGATCAACTGTGGTTCTCTCCCCTTCAACTTGCTGGAAACAGAGCTGTTCGGACATGAACGGGGAGCTTTCACCGATGCCAAGACCCGCAAGATAGGTCTTTTCGAAGAGGCCAACGGCGGTACGATCTTCCTTGATGAAATCGGTGAAATGGATATGAACCTTCAGGTTAAGCTGCTCAGGGTTCTTGAAGACCGCAAGATCAGGCGCCTGGGAGGCAACCGCAATATAGATATCGATGTCCGGGTTGTCGCAGCAACCAACCTTGAAATCAAGGAGGCTATCGAACAGAAGGGGTTTCGGGAGGATCTTTACTATCGGCTCAATGTCTTTCCGATTCATGTCGCCCCCTTGCGGGACCGGCGCGAAGACATTCCCCCCTTGCTGGAATTTTTCCTCAAACATTTCAGCGAGGAGTTCCACAAGAACGTCAATGAAATATCACGTGCCGCTCTTGACTTGCTGATGCGCTATCACTGGCCTGGTAATGTGCGTGAATTGCGTAACGTCATGGAGCGCGTCTGTATCATGCACAATCAGGAGACGATCACCCCGGAATGCCTGCCCCGAGAGATATGGGGAGAAAAACCTCAGGACGAAGCCTCTTTTGATTATCGGATTCCCCCGGAAGGAATTTTGTTCGAGGAGATTGTCGGCCGGCTGGAAAAGGACCTGATTGCTCAAGCCGTCGGTATCACCGGTGGTAATGTCGCAAAGACCGCACGTTTGCTTAATTTGCCTCGTGGGACCCTGCGTTACAAGATGGAAAAATATGAATTGGGTGAAGCGAGCGAAGGCCTGAATCGAACCGGCACCTCTGTGAAGTCGCTTGCTTAGGTTCGGTATTTATGGTCGCCCCATGTTATTTGTTAGGCTTGAAATCCACAACTTTTTGTTGCGCTTCTTCAACCAAATAAGGATGGAGTTGGCCCTTTAGCTTTTTGAGATTTTCTCTGGCGAACTGTAACCCTTGTTTTGCGGCCAAAGCGGTCCAATAGTAGGCCTTAAAGAGGTTTCGTGTTACGCTTTCTCCGCAACCTTTACTGTACATCATACCCAGATGGCTCTGTGCAAGTGTATGTCCTTGCAGAGCGGCCTTCTCTGTCCATTTCAAGGCCTTGTCGCAATCTGGAGAGACTCCCGATCCTGTTTTGTACATCACTCCAAGGAAGTAGGCCGCATTCTCGTCACCTTGTGCAGCTTCATTCATGACTTGCGCAGTTTCCAGTCCCCACACCGACTGAGTCAAGACCGCCACACTAATAAAAACAAGCAATAAGTTTCTATATGACCATATAAGGTGCTTCGGCGTTTTTTGCTTTTTAGGTTTCATCGCATTCATTTGTTCGGAATCTCTTTGCGTGATTCAATGACAAAATTAAAAAGTGATTTCGATTTTATGAGTCTTTTTAGATAAATCTTACGGGGTGTAGCTTCCAGGCCCTCAATGATAGGCTGAAGTTTATCGCATCTCTCCACGAGAGATTGAAGAGCTTCAGTTGAGAGAGCCATGGAGTTGACAGTCTTTGAGGTTATATCTAAAAATTCGTCTTTCCAGGGCTCGTTGGAGGGGATCTCTTCAGCGTGAAGGTTGAATATTAGCCGATCGGCAACACAGTCGAACGGAACGAAATGACTGGATAAAAGTATAAAAAAACACGCATGGACAAAGATTCTGCGTTTGCTCATTTTAATAAGACCTCACCTCTGGATGACACCGGTTGCAGTCGTCGATGGGGAAAGCTACATTGAGGTGACAGCCACCGCAGAACCTGCCCTTCAAAATCGCTCTCATGCTAAAATTCTCTGTCCCCTTTTTCTTGATGTTGAACACTTCAGGGTGGCACATTTCACAACCCATCCAGTCAAGATGAGATTTGTGAGAGAAGTATGCAGGAGAGATGCCCCCCATCTCGGCTGTCAGCTCAATCGTTTTGTCAAAATCCATGACAGAGGGCTCCTCCTTTAAGTATCGGCGTGGAGATATCAGCCCTCGTTGGAGCGACTGCGTCCAGTCAATACCATTTCCGTACTCGGTTGTAGGGAATGGTTTTTTCCCGAAGTAGACGAACTTTGCTTTGATGTAGGAATTGTCGTTATTATGACATTTGATGCAGTCCTGTTGATGACTGAAAGCGGTTGTGCCGTTATGGCATGCTCCGCAATAGCGGCCATTCTTCAACTCTTCATGACTTATCTCGGTACTGTTGACTTTCATGCTGAACTCGAGCTCAGTATGGCACACTTCGCAGGTGTACCTTAGCCGATGTGTCCAGTGAGAGAATGTCGCCGGAAGCACTTTCTCTTGCTCTGAGGTCCGGTTGATGAGAATATTCCCATACTCCTCGGGTGGCAACATTGGCAGGAGGGCATAAAACCCTCGCGACCAAACCGGTTGCGTAAGGAGAACCACGCTTGCGCCTAAAATGAAAAGAACAAGTTTTAAAGTTTTGTGTGACATCTTTTGCAACCAGATTGCGGGAACGCGACTGTGTCATGACAGACGCCACAATATTTCCCCTGGAAAAGGTCAATCATAGAGTAGGTTGTTGCACCTTTACGTACACCCATGAAGATGTCTGGATGACAAACTTCACAGCCGTTCCAGACCGTGTGTTTGGCATGCGAGAAAATAATGTCAGGCATGCCCTCAATCTTTGATGTGATTGCGAAGTCGTCAACAATGGCAAGGTCCGTGCCTTCTACTGAAATCCCTTCGATGTAATCAATCGGTGTGATATGGCCCTTGGCTACAGCCTGTTCCCAGTTAATGCCATTGCCTTGACGCTCTTTGGGGAGTTTGTTCGAAAATTTATAAAACTTCTCTTCGAGGTCCGGTGTTTCACCATTGTTATGACAGCGTTGACATTCTTCGATTTTCAGGTTTGATGATTCCTCTGAGCAAGCGCGAAAAAGAGGCTTGCCATCATACTGGACTTTCCCGTTATGGCAGGTGCCGCAGAAAAAACCACGGATGTTGTCAGAAGCAGTAATCTCAGTGTCATTTGCTGCCATAGCAAAACCGATGTCTACGTGACATAATCGACAGGTCGCATTGGCTCGGTGCACCCAGTGGTCAAAAGCTACTGGAGCAAGCCCTATGTCGGTGGAATAATTGTCAATAATGACTCGACCGTAGAGGTGTGGTCTGACCCGCTTTTTTTTGACCCCATCTTTTGCCTGAACTAATCCCGTGAAAATAAGTGCCAACAAGAGAGCTAGAACTAGGGTACATATCTTTTTCATGGAGAACCCCTGTGTGAAAAGTTGACATTAAAAGAACTCACTAAATGATGTAATTTCTCAATTATCTAATAGGCAACTTTGAACGTATTATCCGATAATAGCTTAGATTTAATTGTTAGCATACCTTTTATTCTCCAACCAAGTGTCTTGGATATCGAACACCAAACGAGGTATCCTTCAGCTGTTATCAGTTGTCGTAGTGGCGACTACTACTATTTTGATAATTGCAAAGACATCTCATTACTCCCCTGCAGTTAATGGCTTTATTGTTGATTCCATTGCCTAGCAGCCTGTCGGACTATCTGGGCTGAAGCGAAAATTTGACTGTTTGAGAACAGATTTTGGCTCTTTTGAGAGTAATAGCCGTAGCTATTGGTCGAAAAGGAGCTGAGATATGGACCAAACAGGCAGATTTGCAGGAAATTATCGAGTATGATTTAGTGCGTATATCGATAGTTTCCTCGTTAGACAATAATGAATTACCTGGAAGAACTAACTTGCAAAGACAAAAGATCGTCATCGAAGGAATAGTGCAGGGAGTTGGTTTCCGCCCGTTTATCTACCAGTTGGCTAAGCGGTTTGCTCTGGCAGGCTCTGTATGCAACGACACTCGCGGTGTGACGGTTGAAGTTGAGGGCGAGCCAGAAGTCCTTGACCTTTTTGTTACCGCAGTCCAGAACGAAAAACCACCTTTAGCAGTTATTCAAAGCCTTCATGTCGAAACTGTCCCGCTCAAGGGCTGTGTCGGTTTCTCCATTTTGCAGAGCGCTGTAGATGAAACACGTCGAGCCCAGATCTCTCCGGACACTTTCGTTTGCGACGACTGCCTGCAAGAGCTCTTTGATGCTGAGGACCGCCGCTATCGCTATCCTTTTATCAATTGCACGAACTGCGGTCCGCGCTACACCATAGTGACCGGCATCCCCTATGATCGGCCTTTAACGACTATGGCCGATTTTCCCCTCTGTGCAGCCTGTCAAAGTGAATACGATGACCCGACCTCGCGTCGTTTTCATGCGCAACCGAACGCTTGTCCTGAATGTGGTCCGCAGCTGCAGCTGCTTGATGCAAACGGGCATTCTTCAAACGCTCAAGATCCGCTCGAAGAGACCGTTCGCCGCCTTAAAAATGGCCAGATTGTCGCTATCAAGGGCTTGGGTGGCTACCACCTCGCTGTGGACGCGACTAACTCTGATGCTGTTCAGGAACTTCGGCGACGCAAACAACGTGACGAAAAGCCCTTTGCCCTGATGACTCGAAGCCTTGAAGTGGCTGAACGACTGGTTCTGATCGGTGATGATGAGGCCCGCTTGTTACAGGGCGTAGAGCGACCGATTGTTTTGCTGCAGAAGAGGGCAGACCACAATCTCGCCGAAAACGTTGCTCCTGACAACCGTTACTTCGGAGTCATGCTTCCTTACACGCCGTTACATTATCTCTTGTTGCAGGATGAGTTTGAGGTGTTGGTTATGACCAGCGCCAACCTCTCCGATGAACCGATTGCCTTTGAAGATCATGAAGCCTGTCGGCGCCTGAATACAATCGCTGATGCCTTCCTGGTCCATAACCGTCGCATACACACCCGCACGGATGATTCGATCGCCCGGGTAATGGCTGACAGGCCGCTCCTTTTACGTCGTTCGCGGGGTTTTGTGCCACGCGCAATCGCTCTACCCCATGAGGCTCCATCGATCCTTGCTGTCGGCGCAGAGTTGAAGAACACCCTCTGCCTGACCCGTGGTGACAGGGCTTTTTTGAGTCAGCATGTCGGAGACTTGAAGAACCTGGAGGTTTACCAATCATTCAAGCAGACGATTGCTCATCTGCAGTCGATCCTGGAAGTCAGGCCGGAAAAGGTCGCCCATGATCTGCACCCTGATTATTATTCGACCCGTTATGCTCTGGAAGAGAGTGGTCTAGAGCCTGTTGCCGTCCAGCATCATCATGCTCATCTCGCTAGCTGTCTGGCTGAACATGGTGTCGAAGAGTCT
>JAAXQF010000194.1 GCA_012974435.1 Desulfuromonadales bacterium
ACCTTGCAATTCAAGACACTCGACAATGTAGCGGAACTATTACAGCCGGTTAATTTTAGGGTGTCCTAGAAGTTGTGTCAGACGCTCATGTGAGCAAAATTCTGCTGATCTGAGCGATTCCTATAAACCCTGCAACTGACACACTTGCCTTATTTACCTAGGACCGTGATAACTCAATTGCTTCTTAATTTCATCAACATTCACATTCCCAATAAACTTAACGATATTGCCATAGATAGAATGATAGCCATACACCCCGTTCATCAATTCATCAATCGCAGCTTCCTTTGTCCATCCCTGCACCACTATTTGATACATAGCAACTATAGTTCCAGTTCAATCTGATCCATGCCAACAATAGACGAGTATTGGTTCATCTGATGAGGTGATTACCTTCAACGACTCAATCACATACTTATCTTTAATCATGGCAGCATTGAATGGCACATGGAAAAGTTGCAAACCTGTTCCTTCTGCTTTGTCTTTGTCGTCATTAAACTGTCTGAGATTTAACACCCTGCCTAGGCCGAACTCCTCGAGCACAATCATAGATATTGAATCGGGCTGTTCACTTCTATAAAGGAAAATGTGTGGGGTATTTTTTTGTGTAAAAAGGTGGGCAGCAAAAGAATCAATGTTGCAAAAACTGTTGCAAATATTAAAACAGCCACCAACGAATACACGTAAGTGGCTGTTTTATATGGCGGCCCCGGGGCGATTCGAACGCCCGGCCTACCGCTTAGGAGGCGGTTGCTCTATCCAGCTGAGCTACGGGGCCGGATTTAAATTCACTCTAAAAGTTGAGGAGGCTGAAAATCTTACCTTCTGGCAGACGCTTGCGGCCTTCCAAAAAGTCCAACTCTGCCATAAAGGCACACTCGACAACTTCTGCACCGAGCTCTTCTACGAGCTTAACAACGGCTGAAACCGTGCCACCGGTCGCCAACAGATCGTCGGCAATAATAACCTTATCCCCTTTATTAAAAGCGTCTTCATGGATCTCGAGAGTATCGGTGCCATACTCAAGATCGTAGGTAATTTGTCGAACCTTGGAAGGCAACTTGCCGGGTTTTCTAACCAGCGTGACACCGACACCAAGTTTGTAGGCCAGAGCGGAACCCAGAACAAACCCGCGGGCCTCAACACCGACTATTTGATCGATTTTCTGGCCGACATAACGATGAGCAATCAGATCGATCATGCGGTGAAAGCTGCGCGCATCAGAAAGCAGAGTCGTGATGTCTTTAAAGATAATCCCCTTCTTAGGGAAATCGGGAATATCGCGAATAATATTTTTCAGTTCTTCCATTATCAATCCTCGTTTGTAGACAGGTCGCGTTCTGACAAGAGAGTCCGTAGCTTTTCAAGGCTCTTTGCTTCAATCTGTCGGATACGTTCCCGGGTCACACCGAACTGGCGACCGATGGTATCCAGGGTTTGCGGATCACGATCATCTAAACCGAAACGCAGAGCAATAATCTCTTTCTCATTATCATTGAGGGTCGCCAACAGATCAGCGATGATCCTGTACTTGTTGAGCCACTCGGCAAGTTCTAAAGGATTGACGACAGTGGTGTCCTCAATCGTATCGATCAGGCTGTAGTCGCTGTTTTCGCCCATAGGATGCTCTATAGAAAAGGTTTTCTTGAGTAGCACCATGAGTCGGCGGACATAGGCGGGTTCAACACCCATGGCCTCAGCAACTTCTTTAATTTGCGGCTCGCGATTATAGACACGGACCAACTCGCGGGTAATCTTGATCAGCTTGTTGATATCGTCCGAGACATGAACAGGCAGGCGAATCGTGCGACTCTGATTAACCAGGGCACGCTCGATTGATTGACGAATCCACCATGTAGCGTAGGTTGAGAAACGACATTCCTTACTGAGTTTAAATCGCTCAACAGCCTTAATCAGGCCAAGGTTACCCTCTTCGATGAGGTCGAGGAAAGGCAAGCCACGATTCATGTAGCGTTTAGCAATCTTGACGACCAGCCGGAGGTTCGACTCGATCATGTGATCGCGAGCGGCCATGTCACCGTCATCAATACGACGTGCCAGCGCCCTCTCCTCTTCAGCGGTTAACAAGTTGGTTTTCTGAATATCTTTGAGATAGAGCTTGATCGCATCCATCGCAAAGTCTTCGTAGTCTTCCGTTCCCTCTTTCTCTTTCTCTTCGCGCGCTACAGCAGCAAGAGCCGCAGTATTTGGCTCATCCTCTACCAGAAGAGGCGTTTTCTGCACATCGTCCTCGATCTCTACTTTTTCACTGTCCTGCATGGCATCATTCATAACACGAACTCTTTCTGCACAGGGGTTATGTGGTTCTTGAGTTGGGCATGGTAACAGCGGGCACTGAAGTTACTTTCGATGAAAGAGTCTAAGTGAGCACTCCGTCTAAGGCAAGTATAAAATCGGGTTTACAGCCGACTTTCCCTTGCGAATTTCGAAATGAAGTCGGGCACTTTGTCCATTTGGCGGCAAACCGCTCAGAGCGATCTTTTCACCCTGACCGACGAAATCATCCATCTCCACCAGATTCTTATGGTTATAGCCATAAATACTGAAAAAACTGTCTGAATGTTCAAGGATGACAAGGTTGCCATAGCCAGGAATCGCATTACCGCTATAGATGACTTTGCCCGAAGCTGCGGCTGTGACAGTAGAGCCTTTCTTCAGGTCTATTTCTATACCTTTGTAGACTTTCTGGCCCTGCTTGCCGAACTTGTTCAGGATCTTGCCTTTGGCTGGCCAGACAAAAATTCCTTTGGCAGGCTTGGTTGTAGTAACTGATTTTTTTGTGGCGGTTGTCGTTTTACGGGTCGGTGACTTAACCGTAGCAGGTTTTGCCTGAGCCTTGGCAGTTGTGGTCGTCTTGCGAGTAGAACGCGGCGTCGAACTTTTGCTCGTGGTGACGGTGGCCGGAACCGCCAGTTTTTTAGTGGCTCCCGGGATAAATATTCTCTGGCTGGCTTTAAGTTGCTTCGGATCCTTGATGTTATTAATGCTGGCCAGTCGGCTCTCTTCAACCTTGTAAGTACGAGCAATCCGGTAAAGCGTCTGCCCTGGCTGAACAGTGTGATAGATACCTGTCGGTGCACAGGCAAAAAGCACTGCGCAGCAAAGTATCAGGATCAAACTATTTAGGGCCGTTCGTGACATCAGAGCATTGGTCCCCAGGGTTTTTTACAATATCAGGCTTTGCATAAAACAGTTCACGAGCGTCAGTGTCTTACATCAGAGAACATATTTCAACAGCAGGAAACCACCAAACAGCAGAATCAGGAAAACAATGCTGAGCAGGTTGAAATAGCGATCTATAAAATCACGCATTCCTGGGCCGTAGCGACGTAGCAGCCATGCGACCAGGAAAAAGCGTAAACTGCGACTGATCAGCGAAGCAATCAGGAAGACCACCAGGTTGATCTGGAATACGCCGGAGCCAATAGTAATCACCTTGTAGGGGATCGGTGTAAAACCGGCGGTAAAGACCACCCAGAAGCCATAGGCCTCAAACAGTGACTGCACCTTGGCAAAGACATGAGGCGTGAAACCAGGGATATAGTTAAAAAAGAAGCTGTTAACCAAGGGCCAGGCGCCCCACCCTATACCATAGCCTAGCAGACCACCGAGCACCGACCCAGCTGAAGCCAGGAGCGCAAAACGCCAGGCACGGGAAGGCAAGGCAATACAAAGGGCGATCAGCAAAACGTCGGGGGGGACTGGAAAGACAGAGGATTCGATCAGCGCCAGCAAAAAAAGAGCCGGACCGCCATAGGGGGTTTCGGCCCAATGCAGCACCCAATCGTAGAGCTTACGTATCATGCGCATTCTACTTAGTTCTCCTGTTTCCAGCCCTGGTTTCCGATCAGAGGTACAAAACGGCAGCCGAGCATCTTTTCTTCTTTATACTCAGTTTCTCCGACGCGGGTAATTCGCATCAAAACCTGACTTTCACGATCACCGACCGGTATGATCAACCGGCCCCCAACCGACAACTGGTTCAGGTACTCCTGTGGAACTTTTGGGGCGCCCGCTGTGACAATAATGCCGTCAAACGGTGCCATATCCTGCCATCCAACGGTGCCATCGGCAAGGCGGATATTCACCTTACTGAAGCCATTGCTATCCAACACCTTACGGGCGCGACGAGCTAGTGAGGGGATGCGTTCGAGGGAGAAGACACGGTCAGCGAGCAAGGCCAGAACCGCCGCCTGATATCCAGACCCGGTTCCAACCTCGAGAACCGTTTCAGAGCCATCAAGCATCAAAGCTTCACTCATGGTTGCAACCATGTACGGCTGGGAGATCGTTTGTTTCTCACCGATTGGCAATGGAGCATCCTGGTATGACTTTCCAGCAAGAGCCTCTTCAACAAATTTATGGCGGGGGACTTTGAGCATGGCATCGAGAACACGCGGGTCTGTGACGCCGCGGTCGATAACCTGCTCCTCAACCATTCTGCGGCGAGAGATCGTATAATCCTTCACGAATCATCTCCAGTCTTATCACCAGTCAACAGAGTCTCTTCCAAACGCCACTGGCGGAGCCTTTCCATAGCAGCATAGTTGGTCAAATCGAGGTGCAGAGGTGTCACAGAAACATATCCGTTCTGAACGGCATGAAAATCAGTCCCATCCAGATCATGGAAGCCAAGTTCTCCGGCACCGATCCAGTAGTAGGCTCGCCCTCTCGGGTCGCGATTCTGTACAACGGCATCTTCATAAACCCGCTTGCCTTGTCGCGTTAAGCGAATTCCTTGAGGAGCCGAATCGGGAACATTGACGTTAATGAAAGTGTCAGCAGGCAGGCCATGCTCCAAGACGGTTTCCGCCATCTGCCTGGCGACAGCGGCTGAAGATCTGAAATTATCGTAGGAAAATTCTTTCGAAGCCAATGAGATAGCGATGGCAGGAACCCCCATTAAAGTGGCCTCCATAGCGGCCGCGACAGTCCCTGAATAGGTCAGATCGTCACCCATGTTGGCACCTTTATTAATACCCGAAACCACCAGCGCAGGCTTTTCCTTGAGCAAACCATGAATTCCAAGATTGACGGCATCTGTTGGTGTTCCACTAACTGCCCAGCGATCAGTTTGAATTTCTTCGGCGCGCAAGGGAGCATGCAGGGTTAAGGCGTGACCAACAGCGCTTCTCTCCCGATCAGGGGCAACAACGACAACCCTGCCCAGAGATTGCATTTCATCGGCGAGAGCCTGCAAACCAGCGGAATGAATTCCATCATCATTTGTTAGTAAAATCAGCACGAGTTATAACAAGAAGAGAGTTAATAAAGGGCTGTAACGACTCAAGGATTTGCTTCCAGGCTTTTCTTGAGGCGCAGAAGATCCTGGCGAATCTCCTTAAGAAGCTTTGGATCGTAAGACCCTGACAAGGGTAATGCAAGCTGATCAGAGGCTTCAGCAGACACTTGTTTTTTGGTTTTAGCTTGAGAAGGAGCAGCGGGTACTTCAACCGCTACTTCGGCAACTTTTTGAGCAGGCTTTTCGCGTAACTTCTTGCGAGCGCCAGCAATAGTGAAGCCCTGATTGTAGAGAAGGTCTTTAAGGCGCAGGATCAGTTCAATATCCTGCTTGCGATAGAGTCGCTGGTTACTACGACTCTTGTTAGGTCGGATGGCTTTAAACTCAGTCTCCCAATAGCGAAGGACATGAGTTTTAATACCGGTAAATTTGGCAACTTCACCGATTTTATAATAGAGCTTTTCAGGAATCTGAAAATCCATTCGCCGAACTCCTGGAGATGGCGGAGCGGGCCAGCTTTACTACTCCGAGTCGTTGATAGCTGCTTTAAGAACCTGGCTCGGCTTAAAGGTCAGGATCCGACGAGAGGAAATTTCAATCTCATCGCCAGTCTGGGGGTTACGACCACGGCGTGTCGCTTTGTCTTTAACAACGAAATTCCCGAAACCGGCAATTTTGATTTTATCACCGTCTTCAAGAGTGGTTTTCATAATATCAAAAACCATTTCGACGATCTCTGCGGATTCTTTTTTAGAGAAACCGGTCTTGAGATACACATTTTCGACAAGATCCGCCTTAGTCATATATATCGACCTCCCAATTTGATATCTACCCGAATTTTCAGGTTTTTATATCACAGCAAGTGAACTCTAAGCAACTGATTTTTTAACGAAGCTCGGCTCCGAGTTCCTTTTCCATGGCCTTTATCAGCTTTCCGTGAAGATTCTGTATCAGTTCATCGGTCAGAGTTCGGTCCATTGCGCGATAGCAGGCACGGATCGCCAGGCTCTTCTTGCCTTCAGGAACCCCCTCGCCACAATAGACATCAAAAAGCTCAATACTCTCCAGGTCCTTGATCTTGACACGGTTAAGAATCGAGAAGACCTGCTGCGCAGCCACATCAATATCTACCAGGAAAGCCGAGTCTCGCTGGACATCCGGGAAGCGTGAGAGGGGCTTGAACTTAATCGTCTTGTCACCGAGTTCAAAGAGCGCTTCGACATCGATATCACAGAGAATTGATGATGGAGCAAGGTCAAAATTGCGAATCACTTCAGGGTGCAATTCACCCAGGGTTCCGAGCAAACGCTCACCCTGATAAATCGCACAGGACTTGCCTGGATGGTAAAAATCTTCATTATGCTCAACCTGCCAGCACACATCACTGACGCCGAGGTTGCTTAACAGCTGTTCGATAACGCCCTTCATATCGAAGAAATCGGCTTCATCTGAAGACTGTGCCCAACCCTGGGATTCACGACGGCCACAGAGGAACACTGTCAGGCGCAGGCTTTCACGTGCCATCTCGGAGTCTTCGACAGGTTGAAATACCGGACGCAACTCAAAAAGAGCCAGATCTTCGCTACGATAGGCTAGATTACGTGAAGCAGTTTCCAACAGGCTCGGCACCAGACTGGTTCTCATCACCCCCTGCTCTTCCGTGAGAGGGTTGAGAATATTCACGTTCTGTCGGCGCGAGTCGTTTTCGGCAATTCTCAGCTTATCAAGACAGCTCGCGTTATAGAATGAATAGTTGATAACTTCTGAATACCCCAATTGAAGCAGTAAGTCTCTAACCTGTCTTTCCCTGCTTAGATGTTCGGGGAGTTGCTGGCAAGTCAGGCTGCTGGCTGGCATGGTCACAGGAATCTTGTCATAACCAATCAATCGCGCGACCTCTTCAACAAGGTCAATCTCCCGTTCAAGGTCAGGACGGAAGTTAGGAATTTCTACATTAACTTCTCCGTCACGACGATCAACCTGAAGATCACATTTGAGGCCTATTGAATTAAGCTTATGACGAATATCATCTGTATCGATCTCAAGACCGAGAACCTGGCTGGCTTTTGATGCAGTGATTGTTACGGTACGGCGCGGCAAAGCGGAAGGGTACTCATCAACAACACCTTTGGCTACCTGCCCTGACGCCAGCTCGGCAATCAATGCAGTGGCACGATCAAGAGCCAGAGGCACCATATCAACATCAGTGCCACGTTCAAAACGATGTGAAGCATCAGTATGCAAACCCAGCCGCTTACTGGTACGACGGATGGTCACAGGATTGAAGTATGCGCTTTCCAGCAGGATAACTGTTGTCTCGGAGCTAACTTCAGAGTTGCCGCCACCCATAACGCCTGCCAGGGCAATAGGGCCCTCACCATCACAGATCACCAGGTCTGCGGCCAACAGTGTGCGAACCTGACCATCGAGTGTTGTGAATTCAGCCCCCTCCTCTGCTCGACGCACCACGATCCGCTGTTCACGCAGGAGATTGAAGTCGAATGCATGCAGTGGCTGGCCCAATTCCATCATGACAAAGTTGGTAACATCAACGACGTTGTTAATTGATCTCAGCCCAACAGCCTCGAGACGACGTACGAGCCACTCCGGTGATGGACCGATCTTTACATTCTCGATCAGGCGCGCCGCGTAACGTGGGCACAGGCTGGGGTCTTCAAGGGTTACTGAAGTTTTCTCGGCAACCAACGTGTCATTCTCGTTGATGACAGGCTCAGGAAGACGCAACGGAGCTTCCGCCATAGCGGCAACCTCACGTGCGACACCAACAACACTCAGACAGTCTGGTCGATTCGGCGTCAAACCGATCTCATACATGACATCCTTGAGCCCCAACTGTTCGAATACCGGACGACCTAAATCAAGACCTGAAGGCAAGATCATGATACCATCCGATTCTTCCGACAGACCCATCTCACTGAGTGAGCAGAGCATGCCAAAGGACTCCTGGCCACGGATCTTCGACTTTTTGATCTTGAAGTTTCCCGGCAGCACCGTACCGACCTGTGCCAGGGCAATCAGATCACCGGTTTTGTGATTTTTGGCTCCACAAACAACCTGTTGTGTAGCGCTGCCTGTATCAACCGTACAGACGGTCAGTCGATCAGCATCAGGGTGTTGCTGCACATCTGCAAGACGGGCGACAATGACTGAGTCCAACCCTTCTCCCAAACGCTCCATAGCATCAACCTCGAGACCAGTCATGGTCAACCGATGGGAAAGATCGTCAGCACTATAATCGAAATCAACGTATTCCTTGAGCCAGTTCAAGGTGACCTTCATACTTAAAGTCCTTTATTAAACAAAAGCTGTAACCAGTTAAACATAAATTAAAAAAGCCATGGTTAAGTTGCCATACTCTAGTCCCCGGCAACCAGCCCCCGTCTTTAGAATTGCTTCAAAAACCTCATATCGTTTTCAAAGAAGAGACGCAAATCATTGACTCCGTACTTAAGCATGGCGAGACGCTCAATGCCCATACCGAAAGCAAAGCCACTGTACAGCTCGGGGTCATAGTTAACTGATTTGAAGACCTCTGGATCAATCATCCCGCTGCCCAGAATTTCAAGCCAACCAGAGTTGCTACAGACACGACAACCGCTGCCGCCGCAGATCACACACTGGATATCGACTTCGGCGCTCGGTTCTGTGAAAGGGAAAAAAGACGGACGAAATCGAACGGCAACATTCTCACCAAAAAACTCATTGATAAAGGTCGTCAGAATCCCCTTCAGATCACCAAAGGTTACTTTGCGATCAACCAGGAACCCTTCAATCTGGTGGAACATCGGGCTATGAGTGATATCTGAGTCACGTCGATAGACAGTGCCGGGAGCAACCACACGTACTGGCGGCTCGTGATCCAGCATAGTACGAATCTGAACAGGTGATGTATGCGTACGCAAAACGACGTCTTCCGAGATATAGAAGGTGTCTTGCATATCGCGAGCCGGGTGATCTTTGGGAATATTTAGCGCTTCGAAGTTATAGAAGTCTTTTTCGATTTCCGGCCCCTCGGCAACACCGAAACCCAGGGCTGTAAAAATTCCGACGACCTCTTCTGTCACCTGAGTGATCGGATGCTTGAAGCCGGCTCTCTGAACGCGACCGGGCAGTGTCACATCGAGACGTTCGTTGGCAAGCTTCTGTTGCATCAATTCCTGACGCAGAGACTCTTGTCTCAGAGCAAAAGCTTCCTCAAGTCGGCTCTTCACTTCGTTGGCAAGACCACCAATCAACGGGCGTTCCTCAGGAGAAAGTTGGCCCATACCCTTCATAACAGCAGTGATCTCACCTTTCTTACCCAGGTAACGAGCACGAACCTGCTGTAATTCAACTTCACCGACGGCTTCATTCGCTGCCAGCAAAGCGGCCTCTTCGATCTTATTCAGTTTATCTTTCATGATATTCCAGAGCAGAGAATACTACGACCTGACTGAAAGCCAGGCCGTAATTTAAAAAAAAAGAGATGGGGCAGGCCCCATCTCTTTAGCGTTTAGCAGTTACTGAAGCTGGGACTTGGCTTTCTCTACGATAGAGCCAAACCCAGTTGGGTCAGTGACAGCGAGCTGGGCAAGGATTTTACGATCGATACCGATCTCTGCCTGCTTCAAGCCGTGAATCAAGCGGCTGTAAGAGAGGCCATTGTCACGTGCTGCTGCGTTGATCCGGGCAATCCAGAGGGCCCTGAAATCACGCTTGCGAACACGGCGGTCACGATATGCATAATTAAGTGCGCGATCGACGGCTTCGGTTGCACTTCGGAACAGTTTGCTGCGGGCGCCACGATAGCCTTTTGCAAGCTTTAATACCTTGTTACGTCTACGTCTGGCTTTAAAGCCTCTTTTTACTCTTGCCATTGTTTTTCTCCTTGTAAGTCAGTAAAGCGGCTATTGCCGCCACCCGGATCTGCAGGGGGAGATATTAAGCCCCACAGTTCACGAGTTGTGTGGATACTGTACGTCCCTTACAGGTAAGGGATCAGACAGCGGATATTTTTGGCGTCGGCCTTGTCAACCAGGGTCGAATGGCGCAGGTCGCGCTTACGTTTGGTCGACTTCTTGGTCAGAATGTGACTGGTAAACGCCTTGTTGCGCACGATCTTGCCGGTTCCAGTCTTACGGAAGCGTTTCGCTGCTCCGCGATTGGTTTTAATCTTAGGCATTACGTTTCTCCTTATATATTTTGATTCTGTAACGGCCTATAAGCCGTTATCTTTATTTCTTCAGTGGGCTGATCACCATGCTCATAAAGCGTCCGGACATATTAGGCCTGCTTTCAACCTGTCCAAGCTCCTTACAATCTATCGAAACTCTTTCGAGAATACGACGACCGAACTCAGGGTGTGTCACTTCACGGCCACGGAACATGATCGTAACCTTGACCTTGTTACCTTCGCCGAGGAAACGCATAGCGTTTCTCACCTTAAACTGGTAGTCGTGATCATCAGTTTTGGGACGCAGCTTGACTTCCTTGAGCTCAACCCTGACCTGCTTTTTCTTTGCCTCAGCAGCACGTTTGCTCTGCTGATACTTATATTTGCCATAATCCATAATCCGGCAAACAGGGGGCTTTGCGGTCGGCGAGACTTCAACCAGATCGAGGCCTTGTTCATCTGCAGCTTGTAAAGCAGATTTTAGGTCCATAACTCCCAGCTGGTTGTTCTCGTCATCAATAACGCGAACTTCGCTGGCGCGGATTGCCTGGTTGATATTTGTGGTGTCCTTACTTATGACGCACCTCCTAGTGAAACTGTCGACATTCTTCTTGAATGAATTGTACAAAATCCGCTGGCGTCATAGGTTCCAGGTTTTCGCCGGAACGGTGACGAGCGGTAACGGTCCCGGCGGCCACTTCCTGGTCACCGATGACCAACATATATGGAACTTTTTCCATCTGGGCTTCACGAATCTTGAATCCCAGCTTTTCATTACGTAAATCAGCCTGTACGCGAACACCCTGCTCACGAAGCTCATCGCAGACCTTATTGACATAATCGGCCTGGTTATCGGTCACGTTGAGAACTTTAACCTGAACCGGAGAAATCCAGAGAGGGAAGTTGCCAGCGTAGTGTTCAATCAACACGCCAATAAAACGTTCAATGGCCCCCAGGATAACCCGGTGGACCATGACCGGCCGATGTTTCTCGCCGTCACTCCCGACATAGTTGAGGTCAAACCTCTCCGGGAGGGTGAAATCGCACTGGATTGTAGCACACTGCCACTTCCTGTCAAGAGCGTCCTTCAGCTTGATATCGATCTTCGGACCATAGAAAGCGCCGTCGCCTTCGTTGATCTCATAAGGTAGGCCGGTGTCATCAAGAGCACTCTGCAAAGCCTTGGTTGCGCGCTCCCAATCTTCGTCGGAGCCGATAGCTTTTTCAGGGCGCGTTGAGATTTCCAACTCATACTCGAAACCGAAGATTCCCATGACATACTGGACAAAGCTTAAAACGTCTTTTATCTCAGTATCGAGTTGCTCCGGCATGCAGAGGATATGAGCATCGTCCTGGGTGAATCCGCGTACACGCAGCAGACCGTGCAAGACTCCACTCTTCTCGTGGCGATGAACCGTTCCCAACTCAAAGTAACGCAAGGGAAGATCACGATAAGAACGTCTCTTGGACTTGTAGATCAACATATGAGCGAGACAGTTCATCGGCTTGATGCCATAACTCTGCTCGTCAATCTCTGTGAAATACATATTCTCGCGGTAGTTATCGAAATGCCCAGAGGTTTTCCAAAGCTCTGTACGCAGGATCTGCGGGCCCATAACAAGATCGTAACCACGCTTAACATGCTCGCGCTTCTCAAATTCTTCGAGTATATTTCTCAACATGGCACCTTTGGGGTGCCAAAGCACCATGCCGGCGCCAACCTCATCGCTGAAGGAAAAGAGATCCAGCTCGCGGCCAAGCTTACGATGGTCACGCCTTTTCGCCTCTTCGATACGATGTAGGTGCTGCTTGAGTTCTTTTTTGTCGGTGAAGGCTGTCGCATAGATACGCTGCAGCATGGCGTTCTTTTCATCACCACGCCAGTAAGCGCCAGCAACGCTGGTCAACTTAAAGACCTTAAGAATGCCTGTTGTGGGGACATGAGGTCCACGACACAGGTCAACAAAAGTGCCTTGACGATAAAGGGTGACTTCCTCCACGTCGAGGTCTTCAATCAGCTCAACCTTGTAGTCCTCGCCCAGCTCACGGAACAGGGAGATCGCCTCGGAGCTTTTAACAACCTGGCGTTCGATAGGCAGGTTGGCCTTAGCCAACTCTTTCATCTTCTGCTCGATCGTGTCAAATTCTTCGGGGCTGAAGGTATGTTTATCAGTGAAAAAATCGTAATAGAAGCCCGACTCAATCGCAGGGCCTATGGTCACCTGGACATCCTTGCCGAAAAGATCTTTAACCGCGTGGGCCATCAGGTGAGCTGTAGAGTGACGATAGATCTCAAGACCTTCAGGTGTATTGAGGGTCACCAAGCGCAGATTTACGTCGCTATCGATAGAAGTCGAGGCATCGACTAGGGTGTCACCAAAAAAGGCAGCCACTGTCTGGCGGGCAAGACCTTCACCAATAGAACGAGCCACGTCAAGAGGCGTCGTTCCGGAAGTAACTTCCTTAACAGTTCCGTCTGGCAATGTTACGTTCAGCATCGACATCCTGATTCCTTTAGTCACTCAGTACTAACGAAAAGAGGCATCCATGGATGCCTCTACCTGCTTTGAGTAATTATGGTAGACGCGCGCGGGATTGAACCGCGGACCCCTACAGTGTCAGTGTAGTGCTCTCCCACTGAGCTACGCGTCTTCACTCAAAATGCTGGATACATTTAACAAAGGAGACTCGCCCTGTCAAGCACTTTAAGGCGTAATTCCCAGTGTTTGTTAAATATACCAGAGGTCCGGAATAATGGTTGGCTTTTATCTCTCAATTCTCCATTTAATTGAATTCATCCTCACAGCTTAAACTTTAAACAAAAGGCACGAAGAAGATAACCTGCGAGCATTGCAAATAGAGAAGGCTGCTGAGTTGCAACTACAACCACACGTGGGCGAGATCTATTGCACTTCGCCATGACTTTTTCGTCCAGACATAAAGTTCAGAGCCTTAAACAACCTACACCTAAAATCGGTTCTGATTTGACTGGAAAAACAGGATAGCCTCCGGGTGGGGGTGAAGATAACCTTCATTCAACGTTTCAATGTTGACCGCCTCTGCAAGAAAGGACGGGTGAGCATTCTGCAGCTGTTTTTTTGCGGCAAGAATGGCCTCTAGCACAAGAGCAACCGTTTCAGTATCAGAATCGGAAGATGTGACAAGCAGGGTTTCCAGCGACAAGGTATCGATATCGTTTGCATACTCTGAATACGTACCCGAGGTTATTGGTTGGGGGTAAAAACCTGAATCACCTTCTACCAACTGTTTGACCGCCTGGTCGCTAACACCGATAATCTGCGTCTGCCCATTTGCCATACTACGCTTAAGTTTATCGTCAGGGTGCATGCCGATGTGAAGCATCGCCTGAACCGACCCTGTGTGCAAGGCGATATAATCTTGTGAATTAGTCTCTGGCAGGTTTTGATAGAGACTGAATGTATCCTCCCGCCACCCTTTTGCTGCCATGATCGCCCCAAACACAATCTCCTGAAGGCTAAGCACTCTCCCGGCGTTAACCTTTTTCCCAACCAGGTCTCCTAACGTGTTGATATGGGCATCCCGACGAACGAGTAAGGAGATCGGAGTTCTGTAGAGAGGCAAAAGCAATCTGAGTTGATCATAATCAAGGGAGACATATTTAAACAGGCCATCACCATGAAAAGCGTCGTTGATCATCTTTGAATTAACCAGAGCCAGATCCAGAGAGCCACCCAGAACATTGGTGAGGTTGTCAGTATAGCTGTCTGATGGTACAGCTCGGCAGGTTACGTCTTGATCAAACTTATGGATGCTGCGACAGATGATTTTGCCGGCATAATGAGAAAACGAGTCCCTTTCTCCGGTCCCTATAAGCAGTTCGAAAGAAAAAGACGTTGAGGGGAGCAGCGCCATACACAACAGCAGGGCAAGAAAACACCTTAATGCACTACGCATCTCTCGAAGGTGGTCACTTTTAGACATAATGATTCCTCCCTAGCAGCCTGTCGGGCTTACAATGAACTGGCTGCAAATTCGTCTCTTTGGCCCATATTTCAGCTCCTTTTCGACCAATAGCTACGGCTATTACTCTCAAATGAGCCAAAAGCTGTTCTCAAACGGCCAAATTTTCGCTTCAACCCTGAGAGTCCGACAGGCTGCTAGTCATAAGGAAGCAGACACAGGTCGCAACGGTATTTATTTACGAATATTAATTGTACACGAAATGAGAAATCTTAAAAGAACCTGAGGAGATTTCGTTTCAACAAAAAAAACGGTCTGCCAGCATTGTTGCCGGTAGACCGTTCTATATGGTGCAGGTAGTTGGTATCGAACCAACGGCCCCTCGCGTGTGAGGCTTAAAAAATATCTCTGTAATGCCCTTAAAACACTCACATTTATTATTTCATAACCTATTGCAATATAT